>JBGPGQ010000018.1:0-19621 GCA_041483995.1 Bacteroidota bacterium | reverse complement strand
GCTCGCCGTGCAAGATGCTTTCGAAACGGGTCTTCTCAAGCACTTCTATTGATACTTGATTAAGAAAAAACTAACTTTGGCCTCAGGGTAGTGATCATAGGTGGGCTTGTTAAGGTAATGAGATACTATGAAAACACATGTTTCGTTGATCGTTGGATTTCTTTCATTAACGATGGCCGTCGGTTGCAGTTCAAAGGTAGTCCAATCCGAGAAATCAACTCAAGAGTTCTGCTTTCACTACAGTTGTGATTCTGGTGATGAGGTAGATACATTCGAAGGTTATATCATCAAGGACTTGAGACGCGATGGAAAGAAAAGCGTTCAGTTTCAGATTTCACCGGATGATGCCGCAAAAATACTGACAAAACTTGAAGAGATCCACTTCTTTGACATGAACAGCCCATACCCTTCCTTTCCATGGGGTCAAAAGCCAACAGGGTGGCCAAACTCACTGCGCGTGGCCCTTGGACAACAAGAAAAGTACCTTGAGTGGGAGGGCCGGGATGGTACTTTCTGGCCCGTAAAAGAGCTCTATGAACTTCGCGAACTGATTCTTAGTATTATCCAAAGCAGTTCTGCCTGGAAATCACTTCCACCCAGACATGGTTTTGAACTGTAAGGTAACGCCGGACTAGGCGCTGCCGTAATGCCTCTCCCTAGCTTGAGGGCGGTTCATTTTTTGAGCCACCCCTTTTTATTGAAACGCTAGTCCATAATCTTTCTGAGAAATGCCGGCTTTTCCGGATCAGCCTTATCGATCTTCTGACGATCTGCTGATGCTTCTTCTCCGCGGTACGCGTTGACGGTGATGTCGATACCGCGACGTGCGTACGCCGGCTCATCGAGCTTCTGCAGGTCAGCAACTCCGCTTGGAATACGGTCGATCACCCGGACATTCTTCACGGTACGCATCATCATCGGGGAGCTGCCTCCCCGTTTATTGAAGCCTGTCGCGATCACCGTTACCATAATTTCGTCCGTCATGTTATCATCAACGACTGCGCCAAGGATTACGTTTGCTTCTTCCCCTGCAGCTTCGCGAATGATCTCGGTCGCTTCATCAATCTCCACAAGTGACATTGAGAGACCTCCGGTAATATTCACCAGCACACCTTGCGCGCCCGAGATCGATACATCCTCAAGAAGCGGACTTGAAATAGCAGCGTGCGCTGCTTCAACAGCACGGTTCTCGCCGCTTGCAATGCCGGATCCCATCACAGCATCACCCATTTCACGCATCACTGTTCGAACGTCTGCAAAATCAACATTGATAAGACCGGGCACCGTGATCAACTCGGAGATGCCGCGCGTTGCTCCATGCAACACCTGATTAGCAACATCAAAGGCTTCCTGCAGCGGGGTGTTTCGCTCCACAATGGAGAGAAGTTTCTGGTTTGGGATAACGATCAGCGTGTCCACCTGCTTCTTCAGTTCCTCGATGCCAAGCTCGGCCTGTCCCATGCGCTTCTTTCCTTCACAGTTGAAGGGCCTCGTCACAATCCCGACGACGAGCGCGCCGACGCTCTTCGCAATGTTCGCTACCAGCGGACCTCCTCCTGTGCCCGTACCGCCCCCCATCCCAGCGGTAACAAACACCATGTCGCTGCCTGCAAGTGCCCGTGCAATTTCATCGCGATCCTCTTCTGCTGCGCGGTGACCGACTGAAGGATCGGCACCAGCACCGAGGCCGCGTGTCAGGTTTTTTCCGATCTGGATTTTATTCGGTGCCTGGTTTCGTTCAAGCGCCTGCATGTCGGTATTGATGGCAAAGAAGTCCACGCCATGCAGACCTTTGTTTATCATGCTGTTGATTGCATTGCCGCCGCCGCCGCCAACGCCAACCACACGAATCTTCGCGCCACGATCGAGATGATTATCGAGTTCGATCATTGGATGTTACTCCTTTTGTTTAGTGGGATGAGGTGAAGTTATGCTTTTCTTCTTACAGTCTTGTATTCTCAAAGCTCGTCGAACCAGCCTTTCATTTTCGTGAACACACTCTTCATGGATTTGTCTTTCCTGCTATCTCCCTTGATTGTAGCGCGGTCCTGATGTTTCAGGCCATGATAGACCAGCCCAACCGCGGTAGAGTATGCCGGATTCTCAATCTCACGCACAAGTCCGCCCGAAAAACCGGATGGGATACCGATCTTCACCGGCATACCGAGTACCTCTGCCGCAAGATCGGCAGTCCCCTTGATAAGGGCGCCTCCACCGGTGAGCACAACACCGCCCGAGAGATGTTTCGAATATCCGGATCGTTTGATTTCAAGCGCAGCAATTTCAAAAATCTCTTCCATTCTCGGCTGGATAATTTGCGCAAGGAGGCGTTTGTCTATTTCGACCGGTGAGCGGCCACCTACACCGGGAAGCACAATCGGTTCATCGTCTACGACCGAAGGAAGGTAGGCAAAACCATATTCTTTCTTGATTCTTTCGGCCTGGTCGTTTAAGATACCAAGGCCTTTGCGTATATCATCCGTAACCTTTTTCCCCGCAATACCAATAACTGCCGTATGGCGTATTGTTCGTTCCTCAAACACCGCGAGGTCGGTCGTGCCGCCACCAACATCAAGCAGCGCGATGCCAACTTCCTTTTCTTCATCATCAAGCACCGCATAGCTTGACGCAAGTGGTTCGAGTACCATATCGCTCACTTCGAGGCCAGCACGTTGCACACATTTGTAAATGTTCTGCGCCGCGCTTACCAGCCCGGTAATGATGTGCACATTCGCTTCCATGCGCACACCGGACATACCGAGCGGGTCATAGACGCCATCCTGTCCATCGATAATGAACTCCTGTGGAATGACGTGAATGATCTTCCGGTCAGAAGGGAGTGCCACCCGTTTTGTATCTTCAATCAGACGATCGATGTCCCCCTGGGTCACCTCGGCGTCGGCGCCACTAATCCCGATAACGCCGCGACTCTGAAAACTCTGGATGTGGTCGCCTGCTATCCCCACAATCACGGACTTGATAACGACGCCTGATTGCGACTGCGCTTCTGCAACAGCATTGCTAATCGACCGGATCGTTTTCTCGATATGGGTAACCACACCGCGCATCATCCCTTCGGATGGGCTTCGGCCCACGCCGAGAATATTGATCCTCCCGTTCTCATCCGTGCCGGCAACAACCGCGCAAACTTTTGTTGTCCCTACATCGAGGCCTACAATAATGTTGTCCATGTATGTTCCTTCGCGAGAATATTGAGATGAACGCTGGATTTCTGTATTTCTGATTTATCGTGATTCCACCGGACGACAACCTGGTCCTCAAACCTCAAGTCGATATACTGTAATTCTTGTGCGCCATGAAGGGGAACGAATGTTTTCCAGAAGCTGTCAAATTTTACAAGCTTGGATCCAACCTCGCCGTGTCCAAATAGTACGGGAACGCCGTATTCTGCCGTGTAGAGAATCAAGTCGCTGTTCCCATCTATGTGAACTTCTGAAATGCGTCTGTAGAGTTCATCATCTATCAATTGCGCGGTTGCGAGGATGGCCAGTGCTTCGCGCATGCCGGCATCAAGAACCTGCTTCCCCGGAGACATGCCGTTACGAATGAAGGTCCCCGTGAGCACCGGAAGATCAAAAATGTTTTCCGAACGAACCGGCGGAAGGATGAACCCATCCTTATCAAGATAGTATATCCTGTCCATCGCCACGCCCGCAACCGGTGTTCTCTCACCCACGGTGATTTCGACTCCTGCCGGTACATCCCGGCTGACCGTCACCGACTGGATGAATTTGTTCGCTAACACGCGTTGTTGAACAGCGAAAAGATCGATTGCAAAAAGTCTTGCGCTGGTATCAATCTTCGCAAGAGAGAGGATTTCCTTTTCTGTAACGATCCGGTTCCCTTTCACGCGTACGCCCATTACCTTCAGGTCGCCCTTCCAGAGATTGGCAGAGATAACAACGACAATCGTACTAATGACCAGTACCAGAACGCCAAATGGTTGGAGCTTTTTAGTGGGCACTTCCTTCATTTCTTGCTATGTCCGTTGAGTTGCGCAATGAAAGCGTCGCCAAATTTCCAAATATCTCCTGCACCCATTGTTATGATAATGTCTCCCTTTTGTTTGATCGTCATCAAGAAATCCGGGATGTTTTTCTTGTCGGGGATGTAATGCACCTGCTTATGTCCAACTTCTTTCGCTGTGTTTGCGATCAGTTCTCCTGTAACGCCCTGGATTGGTTCTTCGCGCGCGGGATATACGTCCGTCAGGACGAGAATGTCTGAATTGAAAAACGACCGACCGAAATCTTCGTAAAAGTCCCGTGTCCGTGAATACAGGTGCGGCTGGAACACGCAGATGACGCGGCGCCTCCATCCAGACTTTGCCCCCGCAAGCGTTGCCTTGATTTCCGTTGGATGGTGCGCATAATCATCAATGATCGTAATGCCATCGATCTCACCCTTCACTTCCCAACGTCTGAACACGCCGGTGAATTTTTCAATGCCGGCTTTCACTTTGGGAAAGGGGACGCTTAACTCCAATCCGACGGCAATTGCCGCAAGGGCGTTTTGCACGTTATGTTTACCGGGAATCTGCAGGGTTACGTGGCCGAGGTCCTTCCCTTCGTGGATTACAAGAAATGATGACGTGTTCTGCTTGTGAACGATATCTACAGCCTGCAAGTCCGCTTGTCCGTTCAGTCCGTATGTGATGATTTTCTTCTTGATCTTCGGCATAATGTCTTGTAGAGCGGGTTCGTCCAAACAGAGAACAACGAATCCATAAAATGGAACCTTCGCTGCGAACTGAATAAAGGCCCCCTTAATATCTTCAAGATCGCGATAGCAATCGAGATGATCGGTTTCCAGCGTCGTGAGAACAGCGATGGTCGGAGTAATGGAAAGGAATGACCTGTCGAACTCATCAGCCTCAACCACAATGAAATCTCCTTTGCCAAGTCTGGCATTCGATCCGGCAAGTCCGTGCAACCTGCCTCCAACAATCACAGTCGGATCCACGCCACCCTCCATCAGAACCAGGCTGATCATTGAAGTTGTGGTAGTTTTCCCGTGCGTGCCTGCAACACCAATCCCGTATTTCAGTCGCATAACCTCGGCGAGCATTTCCGCCCTTCGTATCACCGGAATTTTCCGTTTGTGCGCTTCCACAATTTCGGGATTGTCCGGTGTAACAGCAGACGAAAAAACAAGCGCATCGACATCTTGTTCAAGGTTTTTTGCTTCGTGACCAATGAACACTTTTGCTCCAAGCGAAGCGAGCCGTTCTGTATTATCGCTCGCAGCCCGATCAGAGCCGGTGATGCGAAAACCCTGGTCCATCAGGATCTCGGCAATTCCGCTCATGCCAATGCCGCCTATGCCAACAAAATGAAGTTTTTTAATCGATGAAAACATGTATTACCTGTCTGTAAATCTTGGTGTACGCCAGCGCCCGTGTTTCCGTTTCGGCACACGTGCAGCGATGCGAAGCATTTCCGACACGAGTTCCTTGTCTCTTTCGTAGCGCCCAACGCGAATACGGAAAAGTCGACGGCGGTTTCTTAATTTGAACACCACCACCTGAAACCTGCCTCCGGTTTGCACGCGTGCTTCACGGCCTACATGCATCCATTCCATGTCTTTCGCATCAACATGGCGCTCGTGAAAACGATGTTTGAAAATGATGGTGTCTCCGACAATAATGAGCCGGCGATTACGAACGTAGTTCAATCCAAGCGTCGCAAATGAAATGACAACAAAGAAAACAATCACGTACATCAATGGATCGTCCAAAACATATTCGAATTTTGCCTCTACAAAATTCCCGCGGAGACCGCCGTACAGTATCAGCGTGAGAAGATACATGAGCGCAGACTGATAGTAGAAATCCAATTTGTACTTGAACACTTTTTCATTATCTGCCATGCTAAGCTCCAGCAAGAGCAAGCACTGCATTTGCCAGCACCTTGCCTGCGTCTGGTTTGCCGAGTTGTCGCGCCTGTTGCGCCATTTCCTTCAATCTCCCGGCGTCAGCAAGCAGTCCGATAGTTGTTTCAAGTAGCGATGCATTCAATGCCGCGTCTCGAATCATCACACTTGCCCCAGCCTCAACCATCGCCATTGCGTTTTGCGTTTGGTGATCGCCCGCGGCAAATGGATACGGCACGAGCACTGATGGCACCCCAACGCGTGAAAGCTCCGCCACTGTTGTTGCTCCTGCGCGGCACACAGCAAGATCGCATACGCCATATGAGTAGTGCATGGCTTCAATAAACTTATATATTCTTAGACCACCTTTAAGACGCTCCGCGCCATCACGTATCGATTCGAACTCTTTTTCTCCCGTTTGCCAAATCACCTGAATATTCCTTCCAAGTAGATCTGGAAGAATCTTCAACACTGCACTATTGATCGACCTCGAGCCGAGGCTACCGCCAAATACAAGAAGACATTGTTTCGACGGATCAAGATCGAAGTATCGGGCAGCTTCTTCTCTGCTCGCGGTTCCTATTGCTTCCTGCGTCGGGTTTCCACTGACCATCACGTTATCGGATCGTTTCAAATACTTTTTTGAGGTTTCAAAAGTCAGGTATACCTGCGTCACCCGCGAGGCAAGAAGTCGCGTGGTTACGCCGGGAAAACCGTTTTGCTCTTGAAGGAGCGTCGGTATGCCCAGCAGTGTGGCAACAAAAACAACCGGACCACACACATATCCCCCTGTTCCAACGACAACCGCAGGCTTCAGTTTCCGCATGAGAAAGAACGACTGTACAAACGCTACCACCACCTTCAGAGGAAAGAGAATGTTTCCCAATTCCCATCGCCGCTGAAATCCACTGATCCATATTGGTACAAATGCATACCCGCGTTCTGGAACTACTCTTGCTTCAATTTTTTTTGGGGTTCCAACAAACGTAATCGTAACGTCAGATCTGAGTTTCTTGATCTCATCGGCAATCGCAAGTGCCGGGAACAAATGTCCGCCGGTTCCGCCGCCTGCAAAAAGTATGTTGAGTTTTGGGGAATCCACATCATCAATATACTTTGCCTACTGCCGCTGTCTGAATCGGATCGATCGGGTTGACTCCATCGGCACCCGATAGACGGGGATGCATATCCGTTTGCGACGAGATATTCAACAACACCCCTATTGCAAGCGACGAGAATAACATGGAGGAACCACCGTAACTGACGAACGGCATAGGCAGCCCTGTTGTGGGCAGAATACCTAAGGTGACCCCCGCGTTAATCAAAGCATACAGTGTGATTGATGACGTGATTCCAATGGCGAGATAACGTCCGAAGTCATCGCGCGCATACTTCGCAATCCTCATCCCCCGAAGCATGATCGTCAAGAACACACCGAGAATGAACACCGTACCTATCAGTCCGTACTCTTCACCGACGATCGAGAAGACGAAATCGCCATAAGACTCTGGAAGGAAAAAATCGCGTTGCCTGCTCTCCCCCGGCCCAAGGCCAACTATGCCACCGTTGCCGAATCCGATAATACCTTGCCAGAGTTGGTAGTTTGTCTTGCCTGGAGTTCCGCCTCCGAAAAAACTCATAATCCTGCGCATGCGATACTCGGCACTCAGCATGTACGCAATCAATAGCGGCACTAATGCTGCGAAAGTAAGAGCAACATGTGTGAGCTTCGCCCGACCAATAAAAAGCATGACAAGGCTGATCATGAAAATCATTGCACCGTTGCTGAAGTTCGGTTGCAGCAATACAAGCAGTGTCACCGCCCCGATCCAGATCATCATGGGTACAAAACCGGCCTTGAAATCTTTGATCCGATCTTTCTTTTCTGAAATCAATACGCACAGATGGAAAATCAACGCATACTTTGCAAACTCGGATGGTTGAAGTCCAAAACCGCCCAACCGCAGCCATCGCGATGCACCTTTTACTTCACCACCAAGGCCAAGAGTGACTATCAAAACGAAAATTGTCGCGAGAAGAACCCACTTCGTCATCTTCTTGTACAGCTTGTAGTCGATGTTCATGAAGACGAAAATTACGAGGAAGCCCGCGAGAACTTTCAGCGCATGACTTCCCAACAGTCGCCCGCTCTCTCCAAATTTTTCCATGGCCCACGTCGAGCTGGCACTGTAGACCACACCGAGACTGAGTACCATGAGAATCAAAACGCTTACCAGCGCCGTGAGGTCAATATGATTTCGTTGTGTGTGCACTATTTCGATTGCTGTAGTTTTGAAACTAATTCCTTAAAAACCCGACCCCTATGCTCATAGTTCTCGAACCAATCAAACGAAGCACAGGCCGGGGAGAGCAATACAACGTCCCCAGCAGATGCCATCTTTGTTGCTCCTTCGATTGCCGCTTCCATACTTTTTCCCTCGACGACCCTTGTGACAGGAGTGAACGCTTGAACCACCTTCCCGGCAGATTCGCCAATTGCCACAACTGCTTTGACACGTTTCTTCACAAGATCAACAAGTGGGGAATAGTCATTTCCCTTGTCACGCCCTCCAAGTAAAACAATGATCGGCCTGTCAAAGCTCTGCAGCGCGTACCATACCGAATCGACATTTGTCGCCTTGGAATCGTTCACATAGGCGATGCCATTCACTTCCCGCACGAACTCAAGTCTGTGTTCCACGCCTTTGAAATTCTTCAGCGTGGCGCGGAGGGAGGCAGTGGGTATTCCAAGTGCTGTCGCCGCCAGCGATGCTGCCATTGCATTAGCAAGATTGTGCGGCCCCTGAATACTGATCTGCCTTGCTTCAACAACCGCAGATTGAACACCGTCGATCCTGATAGCCAATATCTCACCGTCGAGAAAAGCGCCTTCCGGCAGTCTTATCTTTTGGCTGAACGGGAGTTTCTTCACCGAAGGATTACTGCGTTCGTGAACTTGGGCCCGTACCACCTCATCATCATAATTATAAATCAGCATATCGTCTTTCCGCTGATTCTCAAATACCTTGCATTTTGCGGCAGCATATTTTTCAAAGGAGTGATCATACCTGTCAAGGTGATCGGGCGTTATGTTCAGTAGTACCGACACGTTTGGCTTGAACGATTCTATATGATCGAGTTGAAAACTGCTTACTTCCAAGATCGCCACGCCCTGCTCTGTGAGTTGATCAACAACCTGCGAAAACGCCACTCCAATATTTCCCGCAACCGCTGAATCCCTTTTTGCATCCTCAAAGATCCGACCAGCTAATGTCGTCGTTGTTGTTTTTCCATTTGTTCCGGTTATTGCCAGTATCACTGCTCGGCAAAACCAGCTTGCTACTTCAAGCTCGCTGACTACTTTCAGTCCTTTTGCGAGCGCCTCTTGCACAACAGGCATATCAGAGGGAACCCCCGGACTCAACACAAGAGCGTCCGCGTCAAGAATCTTCTGTGAATTGCTTCCGACTTCGAAGGCAATCTCAGCCTGTTCGAGTTCTGCCATCACCTGTTGCATTTTTTCTGCTGGCGCCCTGTCGCTCAGAAACACGTGCGCCCCATGGAGCCTTAGAAGTTTTGCAACTGCAACGCCGCTGCGTGCACCCCCAATAACACTGAACCGCTTGTCCCGAACCTCCGATTGACGCAATGAATTCTATCTCACCTTAAACGTCGCAAGACTGACGATCATCATCAGAATCGCAATGATGTAAAACCGTGTGACAATTTTGGGTTCGGGCCATCCCAGCATCTCAAAGTGGTGATGCAGCGGAGCCATTTTGAATACGCGACGCCCCTCACCGTATTTACGTTTTGTATATTTGAAATAGGTTCTCTGGATGATGACGGAAACCGTCTCCGCCAGGAATACCCCGCCCAGTGTAGGGAACAGAAACTCTTTTTTGATCAGAACACAGAGGGCACCAATTGCACCACCCAACGCAAGCGAACCCGTGTCACCCATGAATACCTGCGCCGGATACGCATTGAACCAAAGAAAGCCAAGAGCAGACCCCGCCAGAGCGGCACAATACACCGCCAACTCACCATTGCCTCGCAGGAACGGAATCGTTAAGTATTCACTCACCACGGCGTTACCGGACATGTAGCTTATAACTGCAAGAGTCAGTCCCACAATTCCCACCATGCCTATGGCAAGACCATCGAGCCCGTCCGTCAGGTTCACTGCATTTGACGTCGCTGTAATTACAAAAACAACCATCGGTATGTAGAGGTATCCAAAATCAAACTCCAAATTCTTGAAGAAGGGAACCGTTGTTGATGTATTAAGTTTCCACAAGTCTGGGTCAATCCACTGCGGCGCAAAATAAATGACGCCGCCAACGACCGATCCCACGAACACCTGTCCTACTATCTTATATTTCCCTATAAGGCCCTTCGGCTTTTTCTTGACAACCTTCAAATAGTCATCAAGAAAACCCACAGCCCCGAGCGCGACCGTCACAAACACGATCAGCACAATATAGAGATTGCCGATATTGGCCCAGAGAATTGTCGGGATCAATAACGATGCAAGTACAATGAGGCCGCCCATCGTCGGGGTCCCTGCCTTTGTAAGGTGCGTCTTTGGTGCTTCAAGCTTCGCAGCCTCGCCAATCTGTTTTTCCTTGAGCTTCCGTATGATCTTAGGACCAAGCCAGAATGCAATAACAAGTGATGTCACTGCGGATGCAGCAGCCCGGAAGGTGATGTACCGAACCAAGCCAAACCCTGGCGGGTGATATGCTTTCTCAATCAAATCAAGAAAATAATAGAGCATTCGTTTTCATTGGGTAGCACAAGGGTTCATCCGAACGGTACCACCGCTGACCGCAAACGTTCCTCGAGAAATATGACGATGTCTTCCATTTTCATTCCACGCGAGCCCTTAATGAGCACTGCATCTCCCGGCGCAATCAACTCCGCGAGATATTCAGCAAGCATGTTCTTCTGGTCATAGTGAACCGCCATGGGAAGTTTCGATGCTGTATGAATGTGCTTTGCAAGCTCACCGTATGTTAGCAAGTAATCCACTTTCAACTTGGCTGCTTCAACACCAACTTCTGAATGCTGCTCGACTGAATCTTCGCCAAGCTCACGCATATCGGCTAGGACTGCAATTCTTTTCCCGAGAATCCTTGCTGATGCGAGAGTTTGAAGTGCTGCGTATGTTGAATCCGGGTTTGCGTTATATGTATCATTGTAAATGATAACACCGCCCAGGTTCAGCACTTCCATTCTTTTGCTCGCCGGACGGAAGGCTTCAAGAGCCTTTCGAATCTTTTTCTGACGAATATTAAATGACAACCCTACCGCCGCGGCCGCCAACGCATTCGCGGCATTATGATAACCGGGAATTGCAAGCTGTACATCAAACGGCTTCTTCGTTCGTTTGCCACGCACCCTTAACGTCGCGCACCCCGATTCATCAAACCCGGCCACACTGCCTTTCACGTCTACTCGTGTTGAGGTAATTCCGTACGTAATGCGTCGATTGAGACGTTTGGATTTTTTTGCCGACTGTATATCATCAGCATTTACAAATGCCACGGACTTTTTTGTTTTTCCCAGTTTTTCAAAAAGGGCCCCCTCTTCGCGTGCAACACCGTCAAGGGATTTGAAAAACTCGAGATGCTCCCTTCCAATATTTGTGATCAGTCCGTGTGTTGGTTCTAGAACGTTGCACAGATACTCGATCTCACCCGGATGATTGGTCCCAATTTCCACAACCGCAACCTCGTTCTTCTTTTGGAGACGAAACAGCGTATGAGGAACGCCGATGTGATTGTTAAGATTGCCTTCGGTGCTCAACACGCTATATTGGGTCGCAAGCACCTGTGTAACCATTTCTTTTGTGGTAGTTTTTCCATTGCTCCCACCAATCGCGATCACAGGAATCGAAAACTTCAGTCGGTACAAATGTGCAAGCTGACCGAGCGCTCGTGTCGTATTCTCCACAACCAACAGTGGAATCTCTGGCGGCATCGCGTCAGCCGATGCCGTGTCTACGACTCCCACCATTGCACCTTGTTCAAAAGCCTTACCGAGAAAAGCGTGCCCGTTATACTGCTCGCCCCGAAGCGCAAAAAAAACGTCTCCAGCCTTCACGGTTCGAGAATCCGTGGAAACACCCGTGATCCTTTTACCCTTCAGTCGTTCGCTGTTCCGGAATTCCGCGTGTGGAATACTCGATAAGTCTTTGGTGCCCAGTTTCATTGGGCATTTCGGATAAACGATTCCACTTCCTCCCGATCGCTAAAATGGGTTTTTGCATCTCCAACCACCTGGTAATCCTCGTGCCCCTTACCGGCAATCAAAACAACGTCCCCTGAGTTTGCACTCTGCAGACCCAGGGCTATTGCCTTTCGGCGATCAACCTCCGAAACGAAGTTTCGGCCGGAAACCGCACCTGCCACAATGTCTTCGATAATGGAGTCCGGATCTTCATTGCGTGAGTTATCGGACGTAATAATAGTAAGGTCGCTCTGTTCGGTTGCGATTCTTCCCATTTGGGGTCGCTTTCCACGATCTCTATTTCCACCACAACCAAAAATGGTAATGATTTTAGCCTTGCTTCCAGCGGGCAGAATATCATGAATAGCCCGCAAGCTGTTTGCAAGAGCATCGGGGGTATGCGCGTAATCGACGATTGCGGTCCAACCACCCGGGGAACGGAGTTGCTCGAATCTGCCACGGACGGATTTCAGGCTCTCTATCCCCCGCGAGATTGTCGCGCGTGGAACCCCCGCCGTTAAGCTGACTGCGTACGCTGCGAGAATATTCTGAACGTTGAATCTTCCTATTAATGGAGAATGCACTTGTTCCACTTCGTTCTTGTAGACAACCGAACACTTTGTTCCCGAAACGCTGAGCTGGACATCCTTTGCCGCTACTTCGGCTGTTGACGTAATGCCATAGGTCAGGGTGTTTGCCGCAACCCCCTCTATCATTTTATAACCGTAACCGTCATCGGAATTTGTTACGGCATGAGAGCCCGCTTTTAATCCATCGAAGAGCATTTTCTTCGCTGTGAAGTATTCTTCCATTGAAGAATGGAAGTCAAGATGGTCTTGTGTCAGGTTTGTAAAGCCAGCGATCGCAAACTCCAAACCATGAACGCGATGCAACGCAAGTGAGTGTGAGGAGACTTCCATCACTGCTGCCGTACAATCCTTCGCTACCATCTGTGCGAGCAACTGATTCAATTCAAGCGATTCAGGTGTTGTGTGTGTAGCTGGAATCGTTTCCGATCCTACTTTATACTCTATGGTACCGATGAGACCCACACGCTGCCCGTTTGTCTCAAGAATCGACTTGATCAGATGCGTCGTAGTCGTTTTACCGTTCGTTCCCGTGATGCCGATTAACTGTAACTGACGGGATGGGTGCCCATAGAAATTCGCTGACATTGTTGCCAGCGCTTTTCGGGAGTTGCCGACTACCACTTTGATTACTCCCGCATGCATAAAAAATGCGTCGGGGAGTGTCCCATCATCCTCCATGACAACCACTGTTGCGCCACGCTGCACGGCATCTGCCATGAACTTGTGCCCGTCCACAGCAACACCGCGAATCGCGACAAAGATCTCATCGCGTCCGACTTTCCTGGAGTCGTATTGAATCCCCCGCACCTGCACGTCGTGCGTCACCACCATTTTTCCATATAACGTTTGGAACATCTTGCTGACGCTGACCCCCTCCAGCACTTTTGATAAGTCCATACATTCTTTAGCAGACCGCTACTTTACCGACTACAAAGGCCTCGTACACACCATCAAGAAACTGCCAGAGAGCATCGGCAGTCTTCGCCACGGCGCTTTGCACCGCCCCTTCAAGCTCCACCGAGGTTTGCGTGGCAATCATTTCTCTTTCTGACCTTGAGTGGAATACATCTGCTTCCTCGTGAACAGAAAAGAATTTGATCGCTTCCGGATCGGAGAGTTCATAGAAATCTTTCAGGCCTTTTATTTTCACACGTGAGATCTCCGGTATCTGTGCCTCGTATGCATAAAGTGTGGCGGCACCCTCCTGAAAAGAGCCGTTTCTGCATGAATCCATCATCGTTTCCACAAGCGTTTTCGTTTGATTGAGTGGTGCAGTCGCAAGCACTTCTGCGGTCGTTGCACCCATGGCGTTGGCAAAACGCATCCAGAGAGCCGGGTGATTCTCCTCGCCTCTCTCTTCATCCATAAGGTTGAGCAGTAACTCCTGACGAATGGAAAAGTCGGGGGTGTTCGAGTGAACAGCACTCACCATTCGCGGGAACTCCTTCACGAAATGATAGTACTGGCAGGCATATCCTTTTAACATGTCCTTGGTAAGCTGGCCCTCGTTCC
Source organism: Bacteroidota bacterium (assembly GCA_041483995.1). Classification (GTDB taxonomy): domain Bacteria; phylum Bacteroidota; class Ignavibacteria; order UBA10030; family UBA6906; genus JBGPGQ01. The sequence continues at coordinate 5,393 of JBGPGQ010000018.1, read as the reverse complement.
ACGCCTGGTAAAACGGATGCTTGAGCATGTTCCTTTTGTCAAGCATTGTGTCAATAGCATTGAACAGCGCTGTTGTCATAGCTGACTCCTAAGATTGTTGGTAGACTGTTTGGTTTTTCATTGACGCGCCACCAGGAAAGCGCTTCGGGGTGTGCATTGAACGGCAACGCTCATGCCAATCTGTACTTGTTGCCCGGGAAGGGGTCTTTGTCCCCTCACTATACCAGAGCCTGCAATGTTCACATCAAGGTGAGACATGGTCAACAAATTAACGGCACGCCGGATCGTTAACCCCCGGACATCTGGAACGCGGATAAACCCTTTCGGTACCGCTTCGTCGTTCCATTCAGTTGTGAGCTTTACCGCCTCCGCCCGACGGAGCTTCGCCCCGGGAGGCGGGAACTGTCTCAGAACGATGTTTCCCTGACCGTGCATTTCCACCTTGAACCCCTGCACATCCAGAGTGCTGGTTGCAATTTTCGCGCTCAGGTTTGTAACGTCTGGTACAACAAGCGGCTGCGTTCCTACAATCAATTGATCTGTTTGTTTCGTAAACCTGGCTGAGGAGGCAACAAGTTTTTCTGCAATGTTTCGGAAGATGGGGGCGCTTGCAAGTCCTCCGGTGTATCCTCCAATGCGAGGGTTATCCAGCATGACAAGACACACAGCCTTTGGGTCTTCGGCTGGAAAGAATCCCACAAATGAGGCGGTGTAACTGCCGAGTTCATATTTCCCATCCACAAACTTCCGTGAGGTTCCAGTCTTGCCTGCAATTGAAACTCCCTCCAACCTCGCGGTGACGCCGGTTCCTCGTTCAACAACTCCCTTGAGGAAGTCAGTCAATGTCTTCGCTGTGGACTTTGTTATTACTTTCCTGATTACCTGGGGATGAAATTCCGAAACGAGCTCGCCATGTTCATCGGTGACTTGTTTGAGAACTGAAGGCTTCATGAGCGTACCGTTGTTTGCAACAGACGCGTACGCGTCGATTATTTGCAGGGGTGTAACGCCAACTTCATATCCATATGCCATCGTATTCAGTGTGGTGCCGGACCATTGGTTTGGCCTCTTGAGATCACCGCTTACTTCGCCGGGTAGTTCGAGACCCGTGGCAATGCCAAAACCAAAGTTGCGTGCCGTAGTATAGAGAAGCTCCGCGCCGATCCGATCAGAAACCTTTGCCATGACAATGTTGCTCGAGACTTCCATCGCCTCCTGAAAAGTAAGCATGCCGTGGGGATGTGTATCGGAAATGATGCGGCTACCGCCTGTAAAAACTACCGTGTATGACCCGTTTTCTGCAAAGAATTTCTGCTCGGGCCTCACGAGGTCATGTTCGAGGGCCGCCGATACGGTGACGACCTTAAACACTGAGCCCGGTTCGAACATATCTGTAACAACTCTGTTTTTTATCAGCGATTGATCCGTAGTGGAGACATTTCCGGGATCAATGCCGGGATAATTCGCCATCGCCAACACCTCACCGGTGGAAGGCTCCATCAATATCACTAAGCCGCTTGTTGCTTTGTTCCGTTCAATGCCCCTGCGGAGCTCTTCCTCCACTATAGACTGGTATTCAAGATCCAATGTCAGAACGATATTATTGCCATTGACCGGTTCAACCCGGGGGTAGTCCACAGACGGGCGCCTTCGCCCCAGACCATCTCGCTGCATTATCACGCGGCCATTGACGCCGTTCAGGTATTGATCAAATTGAAGTTCCACACCACTCAGACCTTTGTTGTCAACATCAGTAAAGCCGATCATTTGACCGGCCAGCCGGCCGTAGTGATAAAGCCGTTTCGGCTCGTTGAACTGTACAACGCCTTCAAGCTCTTCGGCATTGATTCGCTTTACATATTGAGGATCAACACGACGCTCTAGCCAGACAAAGTGTTTGTTGGGCGAAGATAACTTATCGAGATAAAAACTTCTGGACTTGCCAAAGACACGGGCAAAGCGTTCAGCGACTGCGACTGTATTGTCACCGATCATTGTCGGGTCGGCTCCGAACGATACAAACATCGTGTTTGATACAAGAATTTTTCCGTTGCGGTCATAAATGTTCCCGCGCGTGGCCGGCAGCGGCACCGGCGTCTCATACTGCTTTCTCGCGATCTCTTTATACTTCGGAGCTTCAACCACCTGTATCTGCACAAGGCGCATCGCAATGATCGCGAAGAATAGCACCAAACCGATTTTGAGGGCAAGCAAACGGCCAAGAGATTCCTTGCGCTGATCACCCGAGGTCTTGGGTAAACCAACAGTATTTTTGTTTTTGCCAAACATGGATGTTCAGTCGCCCTTCACAAGCTCCAACTTATCCTCATCGATATCGAACCACGTCGGCTGTTCCTTCGGGTATCGCAGACCAAGCTGCTCAGTTGCAATCTTGTTGATGCGCTCCCAACCCGACTTGCGGTTAATCTCTGCTTTCAATGCACCATTCGTGTTGACGATCTTGTCGTACTTTGCCTGAAGCTGACCAGTTTCAAACGCCAGGTTGTTCACTGCAATGATATTACTGATGTAGAGAATTATCGCTACTGCACACCCAAAGAGAATCAAAATGATGTTGAACGTCGATCGTGTTCGGCGGACCCCCCGCTTGTTCTGCCTAACAGCATAACCCGCGATTTTTGATTGGGGGTCACCGTTGAAAACGTAACGCTTTTCACTTTGAGGCTCGAAATGTACCGAGTCCGGCCGAGTTCTATCAAGAAGAATATCGACGTCCGTTTTCCTTGCCATCTGGATTGCAGTCCTACTTCGACGGGTTTTGTTCCACAACTCTCATTTTCGCACTGCGAGCCCGTGGGTTGCGTTCGATTTCTGTATCTGTTGGTACAACAGGCTTTTTTGTCAGGACTTTCAGCCTCGGGACAACGACCGTATCGGGCACATACTTGTTTTTTGACGGTATACTTGTCAACGCCTTATCCCGGAAGAACTTCTTCACAATGCCATCTTCAAGTGAGTGATATGATATAACCACGGCACGTCCACCGGGAGAAAGGAGTTCCAGGGAATCTTCCAAAACAGTCTCCAGACTTTTGAGTTCGCCATTGACTTCTATACGGATTGCCTGGAATATTCTCGCAAGGGTCTTCGTCAGGAACTGCTTTCCCACTGCCAATTCTATTGACTCTTTTAGCGCTCCCGTAGTATCCAGAGGGCGGGATGCGACTATTCGTTTCGCTATCCTTCGCGAGTTGCGCTCTTCGCCATATCTCCAGAAAACATCCGCCAGCCTCTGTTCATCGTATGTATTGACAACATGCCACCCGTCGAGAGTCTGCCGCGCATCCATCCGCATATCGATTCTCTCGCTTGACCGGAAGGTAAATCCTCTTGACGCCTCATCAAGCTGAAACGACGACACTCCGAGATCCAACAGAATTCCCTGGAACTGTTTGATCTTGAGTGTCTGCAATTCCTCTTTGAGGTTTCGAAAATTGGAATGAACGAACACCAGGCGTTGCTGAAAGCGCGCCAGCCTCTGTCTCGCAAACCGAATGGCGGCTTCATCGGCATCAAAGCAAACTACGCGACCATCACCCTGCAGCCTGTTGCAAATTTCTTCTGTGTGTCCGCCGCCGCCGAGTGTCGCGTCAACGTACGTTTTTGTTGCATCCGTGATCAGATAACGTACCGCTTCTTCCCGGAGCACTGGTACGTGGTACGTTTCTTCCATGAATCATTTCTTCAGAACCGTTTGCGCGACTGATTCGTAACTATCTGCCTGCGTCTTCAAATATTCCTGGTACACTTTCGGATTCCAGATTTCAATCCGTTCGAGTACGCCAACGATCAACACTTCGTTTTCGATTGATGCAAATTGCAGAAGCTCCTTTGGTATGGTGACGCGGAACTGGCCGTCAAGTTGCGACTCCGCCGCCCACTGCAAAAGTGTTCGGGTGAAAAATCTGTGTTTCGGATCGGAAGGTGAAAGACTCCGTATTGATTGTTCGAGGGAGTTCCATTCATCAAGCGGGTAGAGAAATAAGCATTGCTCAAATCCGCGCGTGGCAACGAATGTATCGTTTGCATCGGGAGAGACGTACTTCCTCAATTTTGCGGGAAGGTTGACACGACCCTTGTTGTCGACAGAATATGTGTACGACCCCTTGAAAGATGACATTGTTCCAGCCGTTCATTTTCAGGAAATAGTAATAGATTGAGCGTGGCATTCTCCCACCAGCCACCCACTTTTACCCACAACGTGAAACTAAGATACGCTTTTGATAGATAAAGTCAAGGGGAAAACGCGGAATTTGAGGTATTTTAGAGGGGTGGAAAGGGAGCTATAGACTTAGCACACCATGCTAAGTTACTTATATTCAACAACTTGGCTGGACTGTAAAAGTGGCTAAAACGGGCTATTTCGCCTTATTCGGAGAGCGGAACGGAGTCCGCACGATCTTCGTCACTACTTGCTCGAAAGTTTCGAGGGTAACGGGGAAGTGTTCGTGGGGCTTCTCTTCGCGCTTCACGCGTTTTGGCTTTGATGGCTTAGGTTTAGTCTGCTGGTGTTCCCTTTTTGTATAAACCTACGGGATATTTGAAAATGGGTTTGAGAGAGAAGTCGGGCGGAATTTGTGAAAATGAGCGCGGAAAATGTCCTGAAGCTGGTACGACAATAAGAACTGCACCGCTTGGTAGCCAGAATGTGCCATTCACAGTAATATTGTTTCTGTTTTTTATCAGTTGGAACCTTGGCTTGGTTTTTTCATCTACAATTTCGAGAGCATTATCATTGAAGCTCACTTGCCAACGTGGGGGCCTGCCAACCACCGTGTTTTGTTTGAATTCGATAGGCGGTGATCCTCTTCCAGTATATATTTTTGCATCAATGAATACCTCGCCATTCCGGACATATATTGGGAATGGTTCATATTCATCTACCATAATCAGACCAGGTTTCTCTTTTTGGATGTTCTCAACTATGCACCCAATGGTCGCCTCATCAGCAAAGAAGTACACCATTTCTTTACTACCATATTCAAGACTAATTTGGTCTGGGCCTTCCTTGAATGTTGGCTCTTTAGATTTTTCCGGCTTTGTTTTTTTTGCAGTAGTATCAATCGGAAAATTATTGATGTTCACAGTACCAGCGGTGATGCCACCTTGTTGGTTGTTTGATAAACCAGAATAGGGTGCGTTGATGATGACGGTGGTATCCGATTTCATGGCGGCGATTGAATCTTTTGGTGAACTAACTTGTTGAAGGGGTGATGGGAAGAAGTTTTTTACGAAGGACATCAATAGAAATATTGTCCCAAGTGCGAAACTTGTGAAACCCCAAAATCTAAGTTTTCTTTTTTCGGGAGAAGTTTTAGAGGCATGAAGGAAATAGTATCCAATAGCAGCCGTAAAGAGAACTATCAGGACAT
>JBGPGQ010000017.1:0-19705 GCA_041483995.1 Bacteroidota bacterium | reverse complement strand
TGTCATTATTTTCATCGACGAACTCCATACGCTTGTTGGTGCCGGAGCTGCACAGGGTTCTGTCGATGCGGCGAACATGCTGAAGCCCGCACTAGCGAAGGGTGAACTGAGAGCTATTGGCGCAACGACCATTGATGAATACAGAAAATACATTGAGAAGGACCCCGCCCTTGAACGACGATTCCAGCCCGTTATGGTGGATGAGCCGAGCATTGAGGACACGATTTCCATATTGCGGGGATTGAAGGAGCGTTACGAGGTCCACCATGGTGTTCGTATTACCGATGGTGCAATCGTGGCGGCTGCGCAATTGAGTCATCGCTACATTTCAGATCGGTTCTTGCCGGACAAAGCGATTGATCTTGTCGATGAAGCTGCATCCAAACTGCGCATCGAAATCGATTCGATGCCAGAGGAACTTGATGCGGTTGAGCGGAAGGTAAAGCAGCTTGAAATCGAACGTGAAGCAATGAAACGTGAGAAGGACGAGGAGTCGAAAGAGCGCCTACTGGTAATCGAGCATGAAATTGCAGAACTGAACGAACAACGCTCTCAGCTCAGAGCCCACTGGCAGGTCGAAAAGGAGCTTATCCAGTCGATGCGTAAAATGAAAGAAGAGATCGACAAGGCAAAGCAAGAGGCTGATGCGAAGGAACGCGAAGGTGACCTTGGCCGTGTAGCTGAAATACGTTATGGTGTCATCGTCAATCTGGAAAGAGAAATTCGCGACGCATCCCTGAAACTTCAGAAAGTACAGAAGGATAGCAAGATGCTGAAGGAAGAAGTCGATGCCGAGGATATTGCCGAAATCGTTGCGCGGTGGACAGGCATTCCTGTTTCCCGTATGCTGGAAAGTGACAGAACAAAGCTATTGCATCTTGAGGAACACCTGCAGCAGCGGGTGATTGGACAGGATGAGGCGGTGAAAGCAGTGAGTGATGCCATACGTCGCTCCCGCACAGGGCTCCAGGATGAAAAACGCCCGATAGGGTCATTCATTTTTCTTGGTAGCACGGGAGTTGGCAAGACCGAGCTTGCTCGCGCACTGGCTGAGTTTCTCTTTAATGATGAGAACGCCATCGCCCGTATTGATATGAGCGAATACATGGAGAAGTTTTCCGTGTCGCGGCTGATAGGCGCGCCGCCCGGCTACGTTGGCTACGATGAAGGAGGACAGTTGACGGAAGCCGTTCGTCGCAAGCCGTATTCTGTTGTTCTGCTCGATGAAATCGAGAAAGCACATCCGGATGTTTTCAACGTGCTGTTACAGGTGCTTGATGAGGGTCGTCTGACTGACAGTAAAGCCCGTACGGTGGATTTCAAGAATTGCATCATCATTATGACTTCCAATTTGGGGTCACAATTAATCAGAGAGAAGATCGAGTCGGACTTGAAAAGCAATGAATCTGACACGCAAGCGTTTTCCGACGTTCGACAAGAGTTGTATCAAATGCTGCGGCAAACGATCCGACCGGAGTTTCTCAATCGGATCGATGAGATCATTGTGTTCAAACCGCTAAGTCAACAGGATATCCGTGAAGTCGTGACCTTGCAGCTCGAACGGGTGCAGGCTTTGCTCCACAAACAAGGGCTTTCCATGGAAGTGACGGGCGAGGCCAAGGATTGGATTGCGAAGCTTGGATATGATCCTACGTATGGTGCTCGACCTCTCAAGCGGGTTATTCAGAAGCACATAGTCAATGTTCTCTCTGAGCGACTACTCAAGGGTGAGTTTTCGGATGGCGAAACAATCATCGTCGATCTCGATACTCATGGTCTCATCAAATTCGTGAAGAAACTTCCAGTCGAAGTAAACTGAAATCATCTTCCCCTGTCTAAACGTGTGACAGCGAGGTTATTCCCTGTCACACCTTTCTTTTCCTGGTTGCATTGACGTTCCAATTTCGGTACATTTTTCTGGAATAAATGCCAAATACTAAGGGGAAAAGGACAATTTGATGCTTTCTTTCGTAGTGCATGGTGGTGCCTGGGATATTCCAGATAATCTTGTTGAAGCCCATAAACGTGGTGTGCAACAAGCGCTCCATGTTGGCTGGGATGTGTTGTATAAAGGGGGATCTGCAGTTGACGCTGTGGAAGCCGCAATCATGATGATGGAAGATGATGAAGTCTTTGACGCGGGCCGGGGTTCGTTTATCAATCAGGCTGGGGAAGTGGAGCTTGAAGCAAGTATCATGAATGGGAGAACCTTTCGTGCTGGAGCGGTCGCTGCAGTGCAACATGTCAAAAACCCGATCTGTCTTGCACGTAAAATAATGGAAGAGAGTGATCATGTAGTGCTCGTGGGCATGGGTGCAACACGTTTTGCGCGTGAGCATGGAATACAAACGTGCAGCCCAGACGATCTTATTACTAGTCGCGAGATCGAGCGCTGGAGACAAGCACAAGGACGAAAGCATTCCTTCATAAAAGATGCTCTTAAGAAAAAAAAGGTACCGGTGGATACAGTTGGTGCGATTGCATTGGATCAGTCCGGAAATATTGCTTCGGGAACATCTACAGGAGGTACACCCAATAAGTATCCGGGTCGTGTTGGTGATTCTCCTCTTATTGGTTGCGGAACATACGCGGATAATGCCGTCGGCGGAGTTTCGACAACCGGTTGGGGAGAAGCAATGATCAGGGTCGTTATGGCAAAAACCGTCCTTGATATCATGGATCGAAATGGTAGTGATGCAGAAAAGGCTGCACAGGATGGCATCAAGCTGCTGGAGCGAAAAGCCGATGGATATGGGGGGGTTATTGCTCTGACGAATGCCGGCAAAGTGGGCATAGCCTATAACACACCCCGCATGGCACGTGGATATATGAATTCTGAACTGAATGAACCGGTCGTTCTGCTCTAACCCTCGACTATTCTCTTATTGGGTCTGACTTTATTTGGGCCAGGCCTCTTGTTTTCTTATGAAACGTACTTCCCTCTTTGGACATGTGTCTGAACTACTTGATTGTGTCCGCTCAACAGAGCGTCCCACTGATGGTGTGGTGAGGGATTTTTTCCGTACACGTCATTATCTTGGTTCAAAAGACAGACGTTTCATCACGGATTCTCTCTATGGCATCCTCCGAAACTTCAAACTTCTCGAAGTATACGTCAACGAAGCGCACCGCAAGATTGAACCGGCTCCGGCCTCAGATCGGATCCAATCAATCGCATACTGCGCTGCGTACCACCTCAAGGTCCAGGGCGATTCCGTTGATGGTTTGACCGAAGACCTATCGGGACTTTGGCGCGTCTTTGCACCTTCCGTGGACTGCGAGGACTTTCTTGTTGTCCTTTCATCAGTGGAATTGCCGTCGAGTATTTCCTCTGACCCTGTGCGATCATTGGCGGTGAATCACTCGTTCCCTGAATCGATTGTTGCGGAATGGATGGTGCGATACGGTGGGGAAGAAACAGAATCCTTGTGCAAATCGCTCAACCAATCAGCTCCCATTACAGTCAGAGTGAATACGTTGAGGGTCAACGTGGAAGAGTGTCAGCACGCTCTGTTGCAAGAAGGAATCAAGAGTGAGCGAACCAACCTGTCGCAATGTGGTTTGATTCTTGAGAAACGGGTCAACACGCAGTCCATGTTGAGTTTCAAAAAAGGATGGTTTGAGATGCAGGATGAAGGAAGCCAATTGCTCTCCTTGCTGACTGAACCTTCTCCCGGCCATATCATCATTGATGCGTGTGCCGGAGGAGGAGGGAAGACGCTTCATCTTGCTGCTTTGATGAACAATTCCGGAGAATTGATTGCAATTGATGTTGAAGATCGCCGCCTTGCAAACATTCTTCAGAGGACGCAACGTGCAGGTGCATCCATTGTCAAAACATACCTGGCTGACAAGGACAAATCGGTGCTTCATTCTTATAAATCCATGGCAGATGCAGTCCTCATTGACGCGCCGTGCAGTGGAGTCGGAACGTTTCGGAGAAATCCTGGCATGAAACTAACGTTTTCTGATAGCTTTGTTGAGAAGGTGTCTCGAACACAACATCGCGTTCTTGAGATTTATACTGAATTCGTACGGCCGGGCGGGCGGCTCGTATACACGACTTGCACGCTCGTTCGCAAAGAAAATGAAGATGCAATCGAATGGTTCCTTGCAACGCACCCTGAATTCTTTCTCCTTTCAGCTCCAGAAATATTAGCCAGGCAGGGAGTCAGCGTCGACAGTACTTCTCCATACCTTACGCTTATGACGCACAGAACATCCACTGACACATTCTTTGGCGCCGTAATGGAGAGGAAGCGTTGATCCACGCGTTGATTCTTACTGCTGAATTCTCTACCTTGATTGCGTTCAAGTACCACAAAGGGAACCCACAATGAAGTCCGTACTCCTATTTCCACTGGTTTGTCTGTTTTTCCTCGCAGGATGCAGTAAAGAGGCACCTGAGAAAATGTTTGCCAAGGCTGAAGAAACTCGCAAGGCCCAGAACTTTCCCCTCGCAATCGAACAGTATTCCCTAGTCATTCGGGAACATCCGAAGAGCGATCTGGCTGAAACGTCGCAATTCATGCTGGCAACGGTATATCACAACGACACGCACGAATACCAAAAAGCAATTAATGAGTACGCTCGCTACGCGCAAATCTACCCCGAGGGTAAACAAAATGCGACGGCAATGTTCCTGATCGGTTTTCTCTACAACAATGAATTGCATAATCTTGACAGCGCTGCCGTGGCCTATCGCAATTTTCTCGCCAAGTATCCCCAGCACGAAATGGCCTCTTCGGCAAAATTTGAGCTGGACAATCTTGGAAAACCGCCTGAAGAATTGTTATTAACAAACCAGTCCACAATGAATGAGGATAAAGAGATGCTTGAACGAATATCCAAAAAATTCGGTGAGTCTGAGCAATCAATTGACCAAGCTACAACGAAAGCAAGGCAACTCCTCGCGGAGCATGGTATTGTTGAATCTTCTCATGTCATATTGGTCGCGATGGATAACATCTTCCCACAGCAAACGAAAGGAACTAAATACTCTGAGGGAGTAGCAGCCTATGTCACATTGAGACAGAAAGGGGAATCGCACCAACAGGCCATCAAAGGAATGCGTGAGATGTTTTCACATCTTCATTCCATGATTCAAAGTGAGGGAAGAACAGCAGGACAAAGAAAAAACTAAATGGCAGAGGAACTTCGTCAATATCTTCAGCCCCGTGTAGTTTCCAAGCTTGCCAACATGGAACTTCGCGCACGGCTTGTCGTGGAAGGATTCATCACGGGCCTCCACAAAAGCCCCTATCACGGTTTCAGTGTCGAGTTTGCAGAGCATCGACAGTACATGCCGGGCGATGAAATCAAGCATATTGACTGGAAGATTTATGGCAAGACAGACCGTTACTATATCAAACAGTATGAGGAAGAGACGAACCTCAAATCGTACATTATTCTTGATGCCAGCCGTTCGATGGATTATGCGTCGCCAGGCAACATCAAAAAACTGGAGTATGCGGCCTATCTCGCTGCGTCCCTTTCATATATGATGATAAAACAACAGGATGCCGTCGGTCTTGCGGTATTTGATGAGGCTATTACATCGTACCTTCCGCCTCATGCTACCAAAGGCTATCTTCGTCAGATTCTGATCGAGCTTGAAAAGCTCAAGGCAGGAAACAAAACAGGCGCAGCCAAGTCACTTCACCATGTGGCGGACAGGATCAGGCGACGGGGACTTGTTATTATTATCAGTGACCTTCTCGACAAGCCGGACGAGGTCATTGCAGCGTTGAAGCATTTCCGTCACAAGAAGAACGAAGTAATTGTCATGCACGTCCTCGACCCGATGGAACGAAGCTTTGCCTTCGGTGATGATGCGATGTTCAAGGACCTTGAAACGTCCGAGCAGATGATGACGCAGCCATGGCAGATTCAGAAAGCCTACAGGCAGGAGATGGCATCGTTTCTTGATCGATACAAGAAGGAATGCCGCGAGAACTACGTCGATTACGTCCTGCTTGACACGAAGACCCCGTTCGACGTCGCGTTGATCGAATATCTCAGTAAACGGGAAAGAATTCACTAAGGTCAAAGCCGGTTTATTTGAAGACAGTCCGACCCATCGGTAAGTATGTCCGATGGGTTTGTAGTATTCGCATTATGTTGCAGTGAAAGCACGCATGTCCGTTCGAAAAAAAACTTCAGTACCGCCGACTTCAACCAGTAACCATGACATGATTGTCATTCGCGGAGCCCGCGAGCACAACCTGAAAAACATCGATGTTGATATTCCGCGAGACAAATTGGTGGTGATCACCGGCCTTTCAGGTTCCGGGAAATCGAGTCTGGCATTTGACACAATTTATGCGGAAGGCCAGCGACGGTATGTTGAAAGCCTCTCCGCATATGCCCGCCAATTCCTCGACGTTCTGGAAAGACCCGATGTGGACTACATTGAAGGTCTTAGCCCTGCCATTTCCATCGAACAAAAAACTGTAAGTCATAATCCACGTTCCACGGTTGGTACAGTAACAGAGATTTATGACTATCTCAGGCTACTGTTTGCCCGTGTTGGAACGCAATACTGTTACAATTGTGGCCGCAAAGTTGAGAAACAAACCACCGACCAGATCATTGACAGCATAGTAAGTCTGCCGGAAGGGACAAAGACTCAAATTCTCGCGCCCGTTGTGCGAGGGAGAAAAGGGCATTACCGTGAATTGTTTGAGGAGATTACCCGCAACGGTTTTCTGCGGGTGCGCGTTGATGGCATGGTCCGACCCATCGAACAGGGGATGCAAATAGATCGCTACAAGGTCCACAACGTTGAGATTGTTGTTGACAGAATAGTGGTGCGAAAAGAAGCGCGGACCAGAGTTGCTGACTCAGTTGAACTTGCTCTCAAACTGGGTGCTGGTGTGGTTATTGTGAATGTTGATGGTGGAAATGCTTCAGATTCTAAGCCAAACAAACCCAAACGTGCCCGGCCGGCTGGAAAGAAATCCACCCAGGCGGGTGATAAGCTCCAGACTCAAGGCGATACCCTATATAGCAAACACCTTTCATGCAGTGTGTGCAATATCAGCTATGAAGAACCGGCGCCGAATTCATTTTCCTTCAATTCCCCATACGGTTCATGTCCAACATGCGACGGTCTCGGGGAGATAAAAGAACTGGATATCGACCTCATTATTCCGGATGAGTCACTCTCCATCAATCAAGAAGGTCTTGCGCCGTTTGGAAAGCCGAGGCAAACATGGGCATTTAGTCAGATGCGGGCGGTGGGGAGAAAGTATGGATTTGACTTTGACACGCCCATACAAAAGATTTCGAAACAGGCGAGAGAAGTTCTTCTGCACGGTGGTGGAGACGACAAATTTGAAATAGAGTACAAGTTTGCGAGTGGCCGGTCGGTGGTGTACAAACACAGGTTCGGTGGAATATTTGAAGTACTGAAACGGTATTACAGCGACACAAGCTCGAACAGCATCCGTGAGTGGGCTGAAGCGTTTATGAATTCAAAGACATGTTCGGCATGCAATGGTGGACGATTGAAGAAGGAAAGTCTCGCAGTAAAGTTGCTCGATATGTCAACTTCGAAGTTGTTTAATATTCATGATGTTGTGACGCTATCGATCCTGGATGCGGGGCATTTCTTTCACAATCTAAGACTTTCCGAACGGCAACTGTTGATTGCACGCCAGGTCATCAAAGAGATCAGGCAGCGGCTTGAGTTTCTTTTGAATGTAGGGCTTGAGTATCTCAGCCTCGATCGTTCTGCTCGCACACTCTCCGGTGGTGAAGGTCAACGTATCCGTCTCGCAACACAGATTGGGTCGCAGCTTGTGGGAGTTCTGTACATCCTTGACGAGCCCAGTATAGGTCTTCATCAACGTGATAACATCAAGCTGATTGACTCGCTTAAAAAACTGCGAGACCTGGGGAATACTGTACTTGTCGTGGAACATGACAAAGAGATGATAGAGAGTGCCGACTTTGTGCTTGACCTGGGGCCGGGAGCCGGTGAACATGGTGGACACATTGTTGCGGCAGGTGTTCCCAACAAACTGGGTCTCTTCACTGAGTCAATCAAGACGGTGGGTAAAGGTTTCGAGGCAATTTCTTACACCGAACAATACTTGTTGGGCAAGCGACAAATAGCCGTGCCTGCGCATCGAAGAGTTGGGACGGGAAAATCGATCGTACTTGAGGGCGCCACTGGCAATAACCTGAAGAACATCACACTTGGAATTCCATTGGGAAAGTTCATCGCGATAACCGGCGTAAGCGGGTCAGGCAAATCATCGCTCATCACCGAGACATTGTACCGCATTCTTTCCCGGAAACTCTACAAGGCCAAACTGGTTCCTCTCCCGTACAAAAAATTTTCCGGTGTGGAGCTGATAGACAAGGTGATTGAAATAGACCAGTCGCCGATTGGCAGAACGCCCCGTTCAAATCCGGCAACATATACAGGCCTCTTCGGCATAGTCCGTGACCTGTTCACACAACTGCCTGAAGCGAAAATTCGTGGCTACAAACCGGGACGATTCAGCTTTAATGTTGCCGGGGGACGATGTGAAGGATGCGAAGGTGATGGCGTCAAGAAGATTGAGATGAATTTTCTTCCGGATGTCTATGTGTTGTGCGATGTCTGTAAAGGAAAACGGTACAATCGTGAAACGCTGCAGGTGCTATACAAGGGAAAATCGATAGCTGATGTGTTGGATATGACCGTGGCTGAAGCAGTGGAGTTCTTCAGCGAAATCCCCGGTCTTCAGCGAAAACTTCAAACACTGCATGATGTCGGTTTGGGTTACATCAGGCTTGGTCAGCAGGCAACTACGCTGAGTGGGGGTGAGGCACAACGAGTGAAACTTTCCACGGAACTTTCCAAGGTGGGGACGGGCAGCACGTTGTATATTCTGGATGAGCCAACCACGGGACTACACTTCGAAGACATTCGTATGTTGTTGGATGTGTTGAACAGGCTTGTTGACAAGGGAAACACCGTTATCGTTATTGAACACAATATGGATGTAATCAAAACGGCGGATTGGGTCGTTGACTTGGGGCCAGGGGGCGGGAATGCGGGCGGCTATATAGTTGCTGAGGGAACTCCGGAAGAAGTATCGGCTGTGAAACAGTCAGCAACGGGAGAGTTTATTGCGGCTGAACTTCAAATGATCCGTCGCCGGCAAAATGGATGATTATTTACCCAACTCTTGACTTTTATGCAGAGCTTCGCATATTTTTAGCAAGGTGCCAGACGAACACATGCGGGGAAATGTTGCCTATTAAAATGGCAACTCTTCATATTCGCATCTGGGCAATTTGTGGATTACCAAGTGTCTTAACATACGGAGGACTCTGTGAGAACTTGTATGCGTTTCGTTGTTGCTTTGATGAGTGTGTGGTGGGGAATGCATGGCGCTTCGTCAAAAATGTTTGGCCAGGAGCGGATCACTGTACAGCCTGTTGCCACACTCTCGTGGGATCAGATCGTTCAAATTGATGCCCAGCAATCACTCAAGCCGGAGGCTCCACGGTTGATTCCTCCGCCGCACCCGGGACCCAAGCCAAGGGAAATCGGAGTACTGAAAGACTCGGCGACCAGAGTCTTGCTCCCGGAAATCCTCCAACAAGGTCGAACGGAATCAGATCCCACACTGTTCAGCTTGCCCCCGACGTTGAGCTTCTTAGCTATTAAGGACAGTAGTGCAGGCGGTTTCTCGTTCATACCCCCTGACACACATGGGGCGATTGGCCCTTCTCATGCAATGACCATGCTCAATAGCCATGTACGCATTCAGAGCAAGACTGGGACAGTCACCAGCACTGTTTCGCTCACATCATTCTGGTCAGCCATCACAGGCTCGAAGTTCGATCCCAAGGTGTTGTATGATGCCGGTAGCAGTAGGTGGATAGCCGTGTGCGATGCGGATGGCAGCCTCAGCACCTCAAAGGTCTGTTTTGCGATGACAACGGGAAGCGATCCCACGGGAATTTGGAACTTCTACGAGTTCGACGCCGATGCTGCGGATGCAACGTGGGCGGACTATCCTGGGTTTGGTGTGAACGCGAGATGGATTGCAATTACACAAAACATGTTCACATTGGCAGGGTCCTCCGTCGGCGCTAAGATGTGGGTGATTGATAAGGCTTCAGCGCTGGATGGCCCTCCGATCACAACAACGGTGTTCCCGACGAGCTTTGATTTTGAAGCAACATTCGGGACATTCGGCTTCACACTGCAACCCTGCCAGACATTCGGAGCCGACACAACACTCTATATTGTTGACAACAAGGGGTTTAGTAGTGGAGGAACATTTCTCATCAGGATTTCACGCATTACAGGAACAGGGCCGTCACCTGTATGGTCGGTGATTCCTGGATCAGCCTTCGCGGGAACCGGACTATTCCCCGTGACCAATAACTTTAATTTCACCCAGATCGATGCCGATCAACTTGGCCTTGCAACAGATATTGAAACGAATGATCCACGCATGTTGAACGCTGTGTTTAGAAACAGCCGCATCTGGTGCACGCACAGTGCAGGCCTTCCCGTATCACCTGCAACCTCGGATCGGACGGCAGTGTTCTGGTACCAGCTCAATCCCACAGTTGCCTCACCAATCGTCCAGTCAGGTGTGTTGAGTGGAGGGATTGGAGTGCACTACTATTTCCCCGGCATTTCGGCAAACTCCCTTAATGATGCAGTGGTCGGTTTCACACGTTCCGATGCAACGATATTTGCCCAGGGAGTCTATGCAGGGAGAGTGGCGGCAAATCCACTGGGAACGATGCAGCCTATTCAGACTCTGAAAACGGGGGAGAGCTCGTACACGAAGTTCTTTGGCGGCCCTCGGAATCGCTGGGGCGACTACAGTGCAACAGTTGTCGATCCATCGGATGACATCACGTTCTGGACAATCCAGGAATACGCAGGCACGAAGGTTGGTGTTGGCGTCGATGATGGTCGCTGGGGAACCTGGTGGGGCAAGATTGATCCGGCTACCGCTCTCCCGATCCAAATTTCATACTTCAACGGATCCGTGACGGCACAGGGAACCGTTGACCTTCTCTGGGGAACTTTGTCCGAAACAAATAACTATGGTTTTGAAGTGGAGAAGAGTGCAATTTCGCCAGCGTCGTATCTGGCAGTTCCCAATAGCTTCGTTCCAGGACATGGCACGACGCTCGTACCACAACACTATACATACACAGATGTGACAGCAACGCCCGGTGAGTGGTGGTATCGATTGAAACAAATTGATCTCGATGGAACAGTGCATCATACAGACGGGGTGCAGGTGAGTGTAATGACTGATGTGGCGGAACAGGGTTTGCCCGCCTCGACCTCACTACTGCAGAATTATCCGAATCCATTCAATCCATCAACAACAATAAAATTTGCGCTTGCCCAATCCAGTCAAACAACATTGAGGGTATTCGATGTGTTGGGGAGGGAAGTGGCAACGCTGGTGAACGAAATGAAGACTGGTGGGCAGCACAGTGTGGAATGGGCGCCGACAAATCTTTCCAGCGGAATGTACTATTGCAGGTTGGAAGCAGGCGGGTATGTGGGCATCAAGAAGCTCTTGCTGCTGAAATAAGAAATGCCACAGCATCTCAACAGAAGGAATCCCGCTGTGCAAGCGTGGTTCTTTGTCTTAGACAGGTTTGCCGAGTGAAACAAACAGGTTGTTCTTGAGATAGAACCTCCATCTATGATGTTTTGCGACGGTAATGCCGACGCGGGTAGAACGAACAATTCCAGGCCGTTTTCCCTGTTGCGCATCGCGGGCAACCCAGATTGTATTGCCACAGAGATCTGTTCCGTTCTCGCTCCCGGCGATTTCAAATGCCTGACAAAGTTTGGCCGGTCCGCTGCAGAGATTTCTAAGAGTGCTTTCTTCGTTTGAATTCTTCAGAACTCCGAAACGATTCTGAATCATTTTTTCAATTCCTTTTACGGGTTCAACCGCTCTTAGCAATACTGCATGCCCTGTCCCTTTCTGTTCCGTCACGATATTGCAGCAGTAGTGCATGCCGTACGTGAAATACACGTAGAGATGCCCCCCTTGTCGGAACATCACCTCGTTTCTCTTCGTGATTCCGCGGTATGCATGGCTTGCGGGATCTTTCTCGCCGAGATATGCCTCACACTCGACGATCTTGCCAATGAGGATTTCATTTGCAATCCGCCGGACCAAATACAAACCGAGGAGCTCCTTTGCGACCGTTAGAGTCGGCCGCATGTAGAAGCTCCTCGACAGTTTTCTGAACCGCACGCGATGGATTTACTTCTTTGCCACTTCCTGTTCACGCAATAGAAATTTGGCAACTACAAAGACAAAGAAAGCGACAATAACAAAATCGATTGATGCCGCGATCCAGTGACCAAGGGCAAGCTTAATCGGTCCAAGCTCCAACACCCACTTCTCCCACGCTCCTCCTTCAGGTAAAAACACACCCACGATTGGCATGAGGAGGTCATTTACTGTCGCCGAGATAAACTCATTTACTTTCCCGCCAATCACAACAGCAATGGCAAGTCCAATTACCCCATACTTTTTCAGGAACACAAAAAATTCTTTCATCATATGACCTCCTTGATTAGAATATACATCTGTGCTTCCGCCCTTTACGAACGGAAGCACGAGAGGTACTGCAGCCCTATTTGCTCCGGAAGAATTCTATACGTCTGTTCTTTTGGCGGCCATCGGCAGTTTTGTTGTCCCCGATCGGATTATCCGGCCCGAATCCCTTGGCCTGAACACGAGATGCGGCGATTCCTTTCTTCACAAGGTAACTCATGACTGAGTTTGCCCGCGACTGTGACAATTTCATATTGTACGCGCGCTTT
This sequence comes from Bacteroidota bacterium, assembly GCA_041483995.1. Classification (GTDB taxonomy): domain Bacteria; phylum Bacteroidota; class Ignavibacteria; order UBA10030; family UBA6906; genus JBGPGQ01. The sequence goes on along the minus strand of JBGPGQ010000017.1, from coordinate 6,879 downwards.
CCCGTGTTGTCTGTATAGCCGCGAATTTCAACTTGGATGTCCGGGTTCTGTTCCAATGTGTTGAAGGCCTTGCTCAATATGTCTTCAGATTGTGCGGTGATTTCGGCACTGCCGGTCTTGAACACGATACCATCCAGGACTATTGCTTTGCCTACCTCAACCTTAAGCTCTTCTTTCTTCGGTGGAATGTCATCACTTGCCTGGAGTGGGTTGGTCCCACGGCCCACTTCTACGCCGTCATTAACGGTTCCGCCATCAGTGTCTACCTTCAACGGGTCGGTTTTGTACTTCATTACTTCATCGCCGTCGCTCAATCCGTCACCATCTGTATCGGCTTTCAACGGGTCGGTCTTGTACTTCATTATTTCATCCCCGTCGTTCAACCCATCGGCGTCGCTATCGGCGTTCAGTGGATTCGTGTTGTACTTTGTGACTTCATCGCCGTCATTCAGCCCATCACCGTCGGTGTCGGCTTTGTTTGGGTTCGTTTTGTAGGTCTTCACTTCTGCGCCATCTTTGAGTCCATCGCCGTCACTATCAGCGTTTAGCGGGTTTGTAGAGTACGTGTTAACCTCTTCGCCATCGTTTAGTCCATCCCCATCTGAGTCTGGGTTCTTTGGATCAGTGCCGAGTTGTTTTTCAATCTTATTGGAAAGACCATCGCCATCCGGGTCTGCATCCCCGTTCTCGCCGGAAATTGTCAGACCAATCAGGAAATTCCAATATCCGTCCTTGTCGGCAAGACCTCCTTTTGCGCGCTCGATGAGTTCCAGTTTGTCTCCAAATGTGTGGTTATATCCCCCGCTGGTTTCGAACGAAACACGATCATCGATTCTGAATTGCATGCCAACTCCACCCGGAACGAATCCCGTCCAAAAAACCTTTTTCAAACCTGCCTGTGCATTACTAGGTGCATCCTCGACGTCGACATGTAAGGCACCGATTCCTACGTAGATGTAAGGGTTCCAGCTTTCCAGGGAAAGAGGGCTTAATACAAAACGGTAATCAATCGGCACGAGGAGCGTGCGGTAACCAGTTCCTTCCAACTCGCCGAGCCCAATTCCAAGCTCACCCTGAATGTGTTTAGCCATTCCATAACGCAGGAATGCCCGCGCCATGAATTTTGACTGTCTGTCTCGCAAATCTGTTTGTCCAAATGTCCCTCCGAAGCCAACCCCGCCTCCCAGCCCTCCCTGGTCTTTGAATTGTCCCTTTGACATGGAGGGTAAGGCGGCTAGCGCCAACCCAAGTGCAAACAACTTAACGCAACGATACATGGCGGTGATCCTCAAATGGTGATTGTGGTTAATGAATTAAGTACAGTGATTTTGATGAACAGAAAAACTTGATATGCGAAATTGCGGTCGATTTGGAAAGCCGAGTTGCTATTTGTAGGATTGATTTGCGCCTAAAAATACGAAATCCTACGCGAAGTTGCAAGTCAGACGCAAGAGCGGAAAATTACGCTGTCATCGTTCAAACTGCGATAGTGTTATTTCAATTCCTTTGAAAACGATGACATAATTCTATCCAAATCCTCGGCAGACAAGCCTGCTCCATACGTACCCGGTTTCGTTGGCTGTGTTGTGGCATCCTCCTTTTTCCATCCGGCAAGTGGTGGATTTCCTGCCTTAAGTATGATGCGCTTATCTATCTCATCAATCCACGAGCCAGGTCGGGTGGGCTCTGCCGCATGAGAAGATGTCATGACCGAAGAATCTTCGGGGTTGATGGGATTCGTTTCAAATGCAAGACGCTTGATATTGATCAGATGTCGGGCCGTTACATTATCGGAGATAATAGATCCTCCCCATGTTCCGGGACCGAGTGTCATGGATGGATCAAGCCCGTTGGTGTAACCCACAGCTCCAAGCGCTGCCTGCGTGTTGACAAGAATACGGAACGCTGGTTTTTCCAAGGCGAACTTCATGATGATGTCGTTGTCTTTCGAGTGTATCACAAGTGAGTGCCCGATACCACCAAACTCGAGCAGTTCAATACACCTGTGGCATGCGTCGCGCCAACCATCTTCGGTGTAAAAGGAGAGAACGGGGGAGAGCTTCTCTCGTGAAATCGGGTATTCCCGGCCAACCCCTTTCAACTCCGCAATAAGAACGGTGGTGTTTGATGGAACCGAAATTCCCGCTTTCTGGGCAATAAAGACCGGTGACTTGCCCACCATGTCGGCATTAATGGCGCCACGCGGATCAAACATCAGGCGGGAAAGTTTTTCCTTCTCTTCCCCTGCAACGAAGTACGCGTTGCGTCGTTTGCATTCTTCAACAACTTGGTTCTTGATCGGCGCATCGCACACGAGCGCCGATTCGGTCGAACAGAGCACACCATAGTCAAACTGCTTGCCTGAGATGATATCGGCGACGGCCTTCTTGACATTTGCGGTTCGCTCAATGAATGCAGGGACGTTCCCTGATCCGACTCCGTATGCGGGCTTCCCGGAACTGTATGCCGCTTTCACCATCGGGTTGCTGCCGGTTGCAAGGATTATAGCCGTAAGCTTATGCCGCATTAATTCGTTTGTTCCTTCTATGGTGGGAGAGGAGAGGCATACCATCAGGTTCTTCGGGGCTCCGGCCCTTTCTGCCGCATCGCGGATAACGTTCATAGCTTCCACCGTGCACCTGGTAGCACGCGGGTGAGGACTGGCGACACATGCATTTCTCGCCTTTACCGAGATGATGGACTTGAACATCACCGTTGAAGTTGGATTCGTTGAAGGGATGAGAGCCGCGACCACTCCCATAGGTTCTCCGATGAAAATCACTTTCTTTTCCTTATCCTCACGGATGACACCGACAGTTTTCACGTCCTTGATGGATTCCCATACGCGCCGGGTTGCAAACTCGTTCTTCTTCTGCTTGTCCTCCGGCTTGCCGAATCCGGTCTCTTCCGAGGCCATGCGCCCGAGTCTTGCAGCTTCTGCATAACCTGCGTCAGCCATCGCCTTTACGATCTTATCAACCTGCTCCTGAGAGTAGTTGCGGAACTCCAGTTGAGCGGCCTTTGCCTTTTGCAAAAGGTCACGCACTTCTTGTATTGATTGGAGGTCTTTATCGAGCGGCATGAGTAGTTTCCTTACAAATGGAGTTGAAAACTTCCAAACAAAAACGAGCGAGCCATAACCTGTCGTTCACTGAAAAAACGATGGCTGTCCACTTACAGGAATTGCATGGTTGAAATGCTTGTACGCGAGTTTGGTTGCTTCTCTTCCCCGCAACGTTCGCTTGATGAATCCCTCCTGAATCAAGTATGGCTCGTACACTTCTTCAATCGTGCCGGGCTCTTCGCCAACAGCGACAGCGAGTGTGTTGAGACCAACAGGACCACCTGCATACTTCTCTATGATACAGAGAAGAATCCGTTTATCCATTTCATCGAGGCCGTGCTCATCGACTTCAAGTGCCTTCAATGAATAATCGGCGACGTCTTTTGAGATCGTACCACCGGCGGATTTCAGTTTATGATCTGCCTGGGCAAAGTCACGGCAGCGTCTGAGAAGCCTGTTTGCAATTCGGGGAGTGCCGCGGGAGCGTCGGGCGATTTCACGCGCGCCGGCTTCATCGATTGCTACATTGAGTATCCGTGCCGACCGGGTGATGATTTCAAAGAGTATGTCGTTCGTGTAATAGTCGAGCCGGTTTGTAATGCCGAAGCGAGCGCGGAGTGGGGCGGTAAGCAAGCCTGCCCTTGTTGTTGCACCGACAAGTGTGTACCTGGGGAGCGTGAGTTGTATGCTGCGTGCACTTGGTCCGGTGTCGATCATGATGTCGAGTCGGAAATCTTCCATTGCAGAGTAGAGATATTCTTCGACGACAGCGTTGAGCCTGTGGATTTCGTCGATAAAAAGAACATCTCCCTCCTGGAGGTTTGTGAGAATTCCCGCAAGGTCGCCGGGTTTGTCAAGCACGGGTCCTGATGTAGCTTTCAGCGTACTTCCCATCTCACTTGCAATAATATGTGCAAGCGTGGTTTTTCCCAGTCCCGGCGGGCCGGTAAGCAGGACATGGTCGAGTGATTCCCCCCGCTGTTTTGCTGCAGCAATGAAGATTTTCAGGTTGTCGGTGATCTTTTCCTGACCGAAGAAATCGTCAAAGGAAAGAGGGCGGAGGGCCTGATCGAATTCTACTTCTGCTTCCTGACGCTCGGGGGATGTGAAGTCTGATGTTCGCATTGGTTGCAAGGTAACGAATCAGCTTGTGAATTTCAATGTGAAGAGAAACGTAACTCACTTTGTTGCATGTCTCAGCGATGTCTTGATGAGTTCTTCAATTGAGGTTTCTCTTCCGTTTGCTTCCTGGAGGGCTGCCCGCAACGCTTTTTCCGCTGCTGGTCGTGTATAGCCGAGCGAGGTCAACGCGAGCAATGCCTCAGAGCGGATGCGCGCCTGTGGGTCGGTGGAGCCTGCAAGCATAGTAGAAGTCGTCTCTAATTTGCTGATCTTGTCTCGCAGTTCAACGACAAGTCGTTCCCCCAACTTCCTGCCCACGCCCGGTATTGCCGTCAACGCGCCGATATTGCCGCCGGTAATGTGGTTCTTCAGATCGTTCACTGCTATTCCGGAGAGAATTCCCTGCGCCATCCTCGGCCCGATGCCGGAGACCGATATCAACAATTTGAACGCACTCCGCTCATCCTCCGTACTGAAGCCGTAGAGCTGCAGGGCGTCCTCACGTACATGCAAATGCGTAAGCAACGTGACTGTACCCATAACATTGCCCAGCGTCTCAAAAGTCGAGAGAGGAATGCTGACGCTGTACCCGACCCCCTGAACATCGATGACAACTTCGGTGGGTGCTTTGTGTACGAGCGTACCATGTAGCGATGAAATCATGGCTTCACTCTCTCCGGGTGGGCGGCGATAAATGATTTCCAGTCTTTGTGTTTCGATGTTGGAGTGACCATTCTGTGAAGGTGGCAAATAGCAATCGCGAGAGCGTCGGATGTATCGAGCAGCATCTTGGAGTGCGGTACTTTGAGCAAGGATTTCACCATGAATTGCACTTGTTCTTTTGAAGCTGCGCCGTTTCCCACCACGGCTTTCTTTACCTCGCGCGGAGAGTACTCAGTGGTTGGAATTTGTCGCTCTACTGCTGCGAGAATTGAAACTCCGCGGGCATGACCCAATTTCAGGGCAGACTGCGCATTCTTTCCATAGAACGCTGATTCAATCGCAAATTCATCGGGCTTGAATTTCTCAATCACCAAACATAACTCCGAGTGTATTCTCTGGAGTCGGAGGGGCATGGATCGTTCGTTGCCATTCTTGATTGTTCCGCAGCTCAGGAGGGTGATCTCCGAACCCTTGCGTAACACAATGCCGTAGCCGGTCACGAGTGTTCCTGGGTCCACACCAAGGACAACAATTGAGGACCGTTTCTTAATTCGGATTGCTGCGTCTCGAATGCGGGCGCTTTCAACCATTGAAGGATGCGAGTTCCTTTTCATCGATATCAAAATTCGCATAGACGTTTTGAACGTCATCATGCTCTTCAAGGGCTTCCATGAGCCTGATCGTTTGCTCCGCTTCCTTCCCGGTAACCTTCACGGTATTCTGCGGAACCATTTGCAGCGAAGCCGTTTCCATGACGATCCATTTTTCCTCAAGGGCCTTTTTCACTGCCTCGAATGCATGCGGCGAAGTAATAATACTGTATGAATCTTCATCCGTCTGCATGTCATCAGCGCCCGCTTCGAGAATGATGTTCAGCAGGTCGTCTTCACTTATCGGTGACTTTTGCCCGGCTTTCGGGACAATGATCGACCCTTTCTTCTGGAACATCCAGGCAACGCTTCCCGTTTGACCAAGATTGCCGTGGTTGCGGGAAAAAACATGTCGCATTTCTGAAACAGTCCGGTTGTTGTTGTCTGTGACGATCTCCACAAGGATTGCCACGCCTGAGGGTCCGTATCCTTCGTACGTCAATTCTTCATACGCAACGCCTGGGAGTTCTCCGGTTCCTTTCTGCATAGCTCTCTTGATGTTATCAGCAGGCATATTGGAGCTCTTGGCGCTTTGTATGGCAAGACGGAGGCGCGGATTTCCATCGAGGTTGCCCCCACCATTGCGCGCCGCAATGGTAATTTCCTTGATGAGTCTCGTGAACAACCTGCCCCGTGCGGCGTCGGTCGCACCTTTCTTTCGTTTTATTGTTGCCCATTTCGAATGACCTGACATTATAAACTCCTTTCTTATCTGATGTCTTTTATTTTCAATTGAGGGAGTGCGTCGCCGGTTTTTCCTCCAGCCGGAGCGTTCCAATCATTTTGTTCGATGGAGAAGACGCACTCGAGGTCTTTTCGTCCGGTTGGAATGCGGTCGAACAAATGACCCAACCCGAAGCCGATTGCGTCAAGGAGAGCTCCATTTTGCCGGACACGAAATTTGAGGTGGTTCTTGCCCACGATGCGCGGTGTACCGCACACTTCAAGATTGCGTGCAATGAAACTCGGGCGCAAATTGCCCGGTCCAAATGGAGCGAATTCGTCGAGAATGCGAACTACTCGCGGAGTAATATCGGACAACATAATCTCCGCATCAATCCGGATCTCCGGTGTTCTCATTTCGTCGGTCATGAGTTCTTTTACGACGGCATTGAAGGCCTCACGAAATTCGTCCAGCCGTGAGATCTCCACGGTAAGTCCGGCCGCGTACTTGTGACCACCAAACTGAATGATCTTATCTTCACATCGTTTGAGAGCGTTGTAGATATCGAATCCAGAAACGCTACGGGCCGACCCCTTCGCCACCCCGTCGACCGTTGCCATCATGATAGATGGTTTGTAATATTTTTCCACCATCCGCGAAGCTACAATTCCCACGACGCCGGGATGCCAATGTTCCTGATGGAGGACTAGAGCATC
>JBGPGQ010000016.1:0-19889 GCA_041483995.1 Bacteroidota bacterium | reverse complement strand
ACCGTTATCGTTCAGGTTCAATCTGGCCAGTCGATTCCAATTACTTTGAGCTTGAGCCGACTTTCACCTGTAAGTGGTGGAACCGGTACCGGCGTTGCTCAAACGATTGCTTTCCTTGGTGCGAATCCTCGAGAGGTTTCCGTATTTGGCGTGGGTGGGCAAGAGACGGCAGTTCTTGGCTGGGAAGTTCGCGATTCCCTTGGCTTGCCGATTGATGCAGCTCATTCTGTGGCGCTGGCCTTTACTATTCAGGGTGCACTTGGTGGGAATGAATACATTTCTCCTGTCACTGTCAACACCAACGCTTCCGGTCAAGCCTTTACAACATTTAATGCCGGTATCAGGTCCGGAGTTGTTCAGATTGTGGCGACCGCCACTATAACCGGTCGTCCACCTATCGTATCAAGTCCGGTACGACTTATCATTCGTGCAGGGTTTGCGGATCAGGCGCATTTTACCCTTGGGGCCGTACGCTTCAATTTTCCTGCATTGAACAGATTTGGTTTCACTGACCAGATCTCGGTTCTTATCGGAGATATGTATAGTAATCCGGTTGCTGAGAACACAGCGGTGTATTTTAATAGCGTTGCCGGAGTGATACAGCCAAGTGTCTTTACCGATGTGAATGGTCAAGGTTCAGTGAATCTCTTTAGCGGCAATCCACAACCATATGGCATTTATTCAGCTCCAGGTTTTGGAGATGGCTATCACTATATTGTTGCACGAACAATTGGCCAGGGCGGCGTGAGCGTGCGGGATACAATCCTTGTTCTCTGGAGCGGGTCATCGATCGTGGATAGCCTGCTACCCAACACATTCAATATCCCGAACGCTGGCCATCAGGATTTTACGTTTAAGGTGTCTGATGCACTTGGGCATCCACTCTCCGCTGGGACCACGATCTCGGTTCTTGCGACAGTTCCGCCTCCACCTTCACCTGATTTTCCAGTTAATCAGGTGCAGCTTGACTTCGGTGTCGGAGGAAGTATTACACTCGAAGATGTAATATTCCCAGGACCGGGTACGACAAAGTTCTCATTCAGACTTAGTGATGGTTCTTCGCAGCTTGATAGCGTAAACACTGCCGTTACTGTTGCAATAAGTGTATCAAGCCCCGGACAAAACGGGAACGCCTACACTTCCATCAATGGAAATGTTAGATAGAATCTCGGGTAGCTGCTTTTCCAAAGACCTCAGCGTTCAAGCGCTGAGGTCTTTTGTTTTAGGTACATTTGTTAAGCCATTGACTTTCCAAACAGTTTCATATAGCTTTTTATACAAGAATCCTTCCTCACTATAAACATTCTTACATACATGGCTCCACGCGCTATTCAAAGCAAAACTTCCCGTCAGGATTCCGCGGTCGATGAGAAGAATACAATTGTCATCCGAGGGGCGCGAGTACACAATCTCAAAAATGTTAACCTGGAAATTCCCCGAAACAAACTCGTTGTATTCACGGGCGTGAGCGGGTCAGGCAAATCCAGCCTCGCGTTTGACACAATTTACGCAGAAGGACAGCGCCGATATGTCGAGAGCTTGTCCTCATATGCGAGGCAATTCCTCGAACGCATGGAAAAGCCCGATGTTGATCTCATCCAGGGCATTAGTCCGGCAATGGCCATTGAACAAAAAACCAATACGCGCAACCCACGCTCTACGGTTGGTACTACGACCGAAATATATGACTACCTGCGATTGTTATTTGCTCGCGTTGGGAAGACGTATTGCAGCAACTGCGGACGGGTGGTAACGCGTGACTCCGTGCAGACTGTGCTTGTCGATTTGGCCGAAGAAATTGAGAAAAACAAGGGAGCGGCTCTCAGGATTTACATAACCTTTCCGCTGCCGACCCATCAAAAAGAATCACTCGAAGACGGTCTTGCCAATCTCAAGAAGGAGGGCTTCTTTCGTGTTGTTGTGGACGATTCAATTATTGATCTCAATGAGGAGCCTGTTCCCCCAAAGACAAAACCATCGGAAGTACAAGTTCTGGTCGATCGTTTGATCTTCAGCAAAGGCGAAGACAATGCTCGAATCACCGACTCAATAGAAACTGCGTTCGCATCCGGTAGCGGCCGGGCTACTGTCATCCTGATTGATTCACATAGAACTCTCCGGTTCAATCAGAATTTTGAATGTTCCAATTGCCACATTGTTTACGAAGAACCCGATCCGCGGTTGTTTTCCTTTAACAATCCTTTCGGCGCGTGTCCTGAGTGTCAGGGCTTCGGTCGCGCTACAGGGATTGATCTTGATTTGGTTGTGCCGGACAAACGCAAGACACTGCGCGACGGCGCAATCCAGCCCTGGACAACGCCGAAATTCAGACAGAATCAAACCGACCTTCTGCAAATTGCAAAGAAGGTCCCCCGTGGCGGGCTCCGCGTCGATGTGCCCTTTGCTGACCTCAGAGCAGATGAGTTGCAAATTGTTTTGGATGGATATGATGGATATGATGGTGTCCGGGGTTTCTTCAAGATGGTGGAAAGGAAGTCGTACAAGATCTACTATCGGGTGTTATTAAGCCGCTACAGAGGCTATACCACCTGCCCAAGGTGCGGTGGAGCCAGGTTGCGAAAGGAAGCACTGAGTATCAAAATTGCTGATATGAAAATTTCTGATGTCGTAGCAATGACCATAGCCGGTGCTCGTGGTTTCATAGCCAACTTGAAACTCTCACAGTATGAACTTACAATCGCAAAGAGAATCTTGGAAGAGTTGCACAAGCGTCTCCAGTATCTTGATGATGTCGGCATAGGATATCTTACGCTTGGCAGACTATCGAGTACACTTTCCGGTGGAGAGTCACAACGCATCAACCTCGCTACTTCCTTGGGATCATCCCTTGTTGGCTCGCTTTACGTTCTTGATGAACCAAGCATTGGTCTACACCCGCGGGATAATCAAAAACTGATCAACATTCTGAAAGCATTGCGGGATGCGGGGAATACTGTGATCATCGTTGAACATGACGCGGATATGATGCGAGCCAGCGACCTGATTGTTGACATGGGCCCCCACGCTGGAGAATTCGGCGGAGAGGTGGTATTTAAGGGAACCCCTACGGAGATTCTCAACCACCGAGACTCGCTGACAGGAAAATATCTTGGAGGGCAAAGCAGCATACCGCTACCTCCTCACCGACGCGGATCCAATGGTATGGCCTTGATTATTGAGGGCGCTTCGGAACACAACCTCAAGAATATCAACGTGACTATTCCACTTAACATGCTTGTGTGCGTTACTGGCGTCAGCGGAAGCGGAAAGAGTACTCTGGTGCATGGTATTCTGCATGCTGGATTGAAGCGTCTGAAGGGCGAAGCGTCGGAAAAAAGCGGTGCGCACCGTGCCATCTTAGGCCATGAGCATGTTTCTGCAGTTGAACTGGTAGATCAATCTCCTATTGGTCGATCGCCGCGTTCGAATCCGGTTACGTACATACAGTTGTTTGACCAGATACGAAACATTTTTGCGTCAACGCAGGCTTCTAAGGTTCGCGGTTTTCAGCCCGGTCATTTTTCATTCAATGTCCCGGGTGGACGCTGCGAAGCCTGCGAGGGTGATGGTGTTGTCAAAATTGAAATGCAGTTCCTGGCTGATCTCTACCTCACATGTGATGTATGTAAGGGGAAAAGATATAAACACGAGGTATTGGAAGTCCAATACAGAGGAAAGAACATCGATGATATTCTAGGGATGACAGTCTCTGAAGCGTCACAGTTCTTCGGTAAGGAGGCGACTGGGCGGAAAGTTGCACAACGTCTTAAAGTTCTGATCGATGTTGGGCTTGGGTACATCCGGCTTGGACAGCCGGCAACATCACTTTCAGGAGGAGAGGCACAACGGATCAAACTCGCGGCCCATCTGAGTGCATCGCGAAATGATCAGCACACCCTTTTTATCTTCGATGAGCCAACCACCGGTTTGCATTTTGACGATATAGCGAGACTGGTATCCTGCTTCAACGCGCTTGTGGAGGCTGGAAATTCTGTGCTCATTATCGAACACAATCTGGATGTTATCAAATGTGCCGACCACATTATTGATCTTGGTCCCGGCGCGGGGGACGATGGGGGTGAAGTGGTTGCATTCGGAAGTCCGGAGAGACTCGTTAAGAATTCAAATTCAATCACCGGACAATGTTTGAAGCCATACCTTCGCAAGTGACTCTCATCACCGCATTCACTTCATAAATGGTGTAAATTGTATCCGCAATAATGGTTGAAGGGCATTGATGTCACAATGGATTTAGGGGAGGTCCTGCGTGGCGTTAGTGCCCTTCGCAATTTAGTAGGCCATACCGACATTCAGCGTTATGAAGAATCCGCCGAAATCTTTCTTATGGCCGGCAATGTTGCCTGCGGAATCAAATAATGAGGGTAGCCCCTCGCCAAACAGGTAGGTGAAGTAATAGCGGAAGTTAACACCGAAAACATTCGATTTGTCGGATCCAAAATTTGCACCGATTCCAACGAACGCACCAGCGGTGTAATGAGCTTTTCCCCTTCCCAGGCTTTTAAAAAACTCAACTTGTTGCCCGGTGCTAAGATCGGTGAATGGTGAAGCAAAGATCATAGTTGGTCCAGCGCCACCGTTCACGTACGGTCTGAACGTGTCTAGGATTTCGTCACTGAAGAGACGATATTGAACCCCAACCATGAGTGGCAATACCAAGAATCGGTTGAGCTTGCCAGGTACAGAATTGTTGCCTGTGTATGGATCGTACCGCTCTACTTCTCGTTCTTCTTTTGATTCTGAAATTGAAAATGATCCGAATCCAAAAAGATTTTCACTGAATTGCCTTCTGTAAAATGTGCCCAAACCAAACCCGTCATTGGATATCAGGATGTCAAGACCCCATGCGTTGAGATATGGTGCCTGTTCGGCTTCTGTAGTGGGGTCTGTTGTTTGTCCGGCGGACTGAAAGGAATTATTGTGGGAATCCCCAATACGCGAAAACGCAACAGCGCCATTGCTTTTGTTCTCCCCGTTCATTCCGACCACAGTGGCCAGTAGCAGTACAAGCACTATGCATATTCTTACTTTCATGTTCCCTCCTCTGTTCCTTCTCTACAGTCTGGTCCGCATCGACTATGGGCAAAAACCAGCTTAGAAAAAGATAGTTCCTTTTCTCCTGAAAATCAATCAGATCAAACGAAATGCCCCGAACTTCAAATAGCGTGTTTCGGGCATGCAGGGGAGTGTGGGATGATCAGGTCCTGCGCCGCGCCAGTCAAGAAGCTGAAGTCGTTTGCCAGCTCTCACGGCAGAATCCGCGATAATTTCAAGGAAAACATCCGGTGTAATATGGTGGGAACATGAGGCGCTCAATACCACACCGTCCTTCTTGAGAAGACCGAAGGCACTTGAATGTAGTTCCTTGTAACCTTTCCGTGCAGTCTGAACATTCTTCTTGCTCTTTGTGAACGAAGGTGGGTCCAATACAATAAGATCAAAGCGTTCACTTGTGGTGTGCAATTGCTTGAGTCGTTCAAATACATCGGCCCGCTCGAAGCGAACATTCTTGAGATCATTCAACGTGGCATTGGTAGTCGCGTTGGTAATTGCCTCTTCGGATGAGTCGATGCCGAGCACTGAGGCAGCTCCACTTCTGGCAGCATTCAGCGCAAAACCCCCATAGTTGCAGAAGCAATCCAGTACGGCTGCTCCCTTGCTAAATCTTCCAATAGTTGCCCTATTCTCCCTCTGATCAAGAAAGAATCCTGTTTTTTGTCCCTCCAGAGCGTTGACCACGTAGCGCAGACCGTGCTCTACAATTGTTGTGTTGGAAATGGTCCCGCGCAACACACCTTTCTTCTGTGTCAATCCTTCCAGGGCGCGTAGAGCGGATTCATTCCGTTCGACTATTCCTTTGGGATGTAGCAGTTCTTCAATAACATCGCAGATCAGGGGAAGTCGTGCATCCATTCCGTATGAATACGTTTGAATTGAAATGTAATCATTGTACTTGTCGATGATCAAGCCGGGGAGGAAATCACTTTCACTGTGAACCAGACGATAGCATTCACTTTCAGGGTATACAGTCTTTCGTAATGTGACGGCTTGTGAGACGCGTTTGAGCATGAAGCTAAAGTCTATCTCTTCGATGTGAGAGGACAAGAGACGGAACGTTATCAGCGAATGGGGGTTATAAAACCCGATGCCAAGCGATAGGCCGCTTGCGGCAACTAGCTCCACAACGTCGCCAATCACGGGGTCGCCCTTTGTCTCGCGTACCTCGTTGCTGAAGGACCAGGGATGTCCGGCAAGGATACGTCGTTCTTCATTCTTCTTGAGAATGATTTGTTTTTTCAGATGAGATGTGCTCATTGGCGTAACAAGGTATCAAGTTCACCACCGAATTGCAAGGAATGTGCATCGTTCCATCTCGTTGATATTCGCGCCGATTATGATTATATTTTACAAAATTGGTACACAAATACTTTGATTGCGAGCGAAGCTCTCATGTTTTCGTGCGTCATCTTTGATATGGATGGGACATTGACTCAGACGAATAATTTGATCTTTGCAAGCTTCAACCATGTTGCCAATAAATATCTTGGCAAAACATTAACCCCAACAGAAGTTGTTGCACTATTCGGCCCGCCGGAAGAAGGGGGTCTCATCAAGCTTGTAGGTGCAGGTAACGTTGAAGTTGCAATGAATGATCTATGCGAGTTCTATCGAGAGCATCACGATGCAATGGCAGCGATGCATCCTGAGATGGAAAACGTGCTGCACTTTCTCAGGAGCCGTGGGGTGAGGCTTGCTGTTTTTACCGGCAAAGGGATTCGGACCGCTACCATTACCCTTGAAGCATTCAACCTCGCGCAATATTTTGATGTTGTAGTCTCAGGTACGGATGTTGTACACCACAAACCGCATCCTGAAGGAATCAATAAGGTATTGAGTGCATTCTCGCTCACACCAGATCAGGCACTGATGGTTGGTGACGCTCTCTCGGACGTGCTGGCTTCCCGTTCGGCGGGGGTAAAAATGGCAGCCGTTGTATGGGATTCGTACGACAAGGAGAGGATACTTCAGGCCCAGACGGATTATGTGTTCCATACAGGGGGACAGATGCTCGACTGGTTTCGGGCGCATACTAACTGAATTGAAGGTTGTGGTGGAAGGAGAACAGAGTCCTGTTGTCCGGAACGTGGCAAGGTTTGGCCTTCCGTGTGTCATTCTTATTTTCTATCTGAGTGCATCGCTTGGGTTTGAGTACACACCGGACAGCACATTTCATGCTCTGAGCGTTGCGCGTGGCATAGTGCAGGGAACATTTCTGCAAAGCGCATCGCTTATCAAAGAATCGGGAACTCCAAGCCCTTTGTGGGATTTTATGATCGCGATCGGCGGCTATATGCATCTGGACCTTGTGCTTGCATCGAAAATTCTGAGTTTATTTTTTTCCTGTGGTGTGATTCTCTGCTCGTACTTTGTGGCATTCGAGGTACTGAGAGATCATCTGCTCGCGTTCTGCACTTCGTTGATAGTTGCAATGCAGAGTTGGCTTCTGCAGATTGGGCCTTCCGGCAGCGCGTTGAGCCTGGGACTTCTGCTGAGTCTTGCCTGCCTTTTCTTTCTTCTTCGTAACGAATACATCCTTGCAGCTTTTTTCTGTGGTGTATGCACACTCGTATTCTGGCAAGCAATTGGTTTGGCATTTTGTCTTGTGTTGGATGTGTTCATGAATTCAATTGATAAGCACCGGAGCCTCAAAATAATGGCCGGAACAGTCCTGGTGTATCTTTGTGTACTGCTTCCGTGGGTTTTGTTCGCGTATTGCTTTTCAGTTCCAGGCGTTCCACGTCTCTGGCCAGTGGACGGGCTTTTTGTTCGGTACCTGTCCTCTCCGCTGGAAGAAGTGTTGCTTCTGGGAATGATGGTAGCAGGCTTCGCAGTCTTGATAAAGTCAGGGGCGAGAGGTTATCATGCCCTTCGGAGCCAGATCGCCCCGCTGGGCTGGGTGTTGTGGTTATCTGTTATCGCGATTACAACACAAGCAGAAGTTTGGCTGATGGTGATACCGTTGTTTGCGATCTATGCATTCGCCGGTCTGAGGGAACTTCTGTTTGCCTTACAGCGACAATATCTTGTGTATGGCCTCGCGTTCGTTGTTACGGGGTTACTGCTCGTGTATAATCAAATAGCATTTCGCACGATAACGAAAGATGTAATGCGGCGCGGGGCTGAAGAATCACGGCAACTTGTATCTATTGCCTATTGGTTAAAGGCGAACGGAAAAACTGAAGAGACGATTGCCTCTGAACAGTGCGGCATACTTGGTTTCTTTACCGACAATCCCGTGGTTCAATATGGAGATCAGATATATCCGGGAGTGATGTTTGTTGTGACTACCAAAAACAACCTTGCTGGTTATCGGATGGTGTATTCTGCATCGGCATCACCTCCGGAAATCCTCGGCCTTGCTGAGAAGGGTTTTGCTCTCTGGAGGAAAGAATGAAGCGATGGAGTTTGTGGTTGAGCTGTTTTCTGGTAGGAGTAGGGGGGCTCACTGTTCGATCAGAGGATTTACTTCCTGTTGTGCGAGGAGTGTCGGTGTATGGAATGGACAATGAAGGGAATCCCCCGATTCTTGTCAGGGATAGTATTGACAGCGACGGAAAACCGGTGTCATCAAAAGCATACCTTACCGTTCAATTCGATGTTCTTGCCGCTGAGCCACCGGCAATGAAAATCCGTTTCTTCCATTGTGATCGGAACTGGCATAAGGATGAGAACGGTTTTGTTCAGGATGAAAACCACAATACCTCCTTTTTCCTATCGTATCGGACGTCCCCTAACGGCGTGGCCAATTATAGCTACCGCTATGTGAACCGCTTTCCCGATGCAGACGACGCGGTACGCTTTGGGTATTCGGGGAATTGGATATATGTTCTGATGGATAAAGGTGAAACCACCACCCTTGCCGAAGGCCGCTTTTTTGTTGTTGATAGAATTGTACCGGCGAAAATGACCGTTGCTAATGATTACCTGACTGCAAACGAATCGCCGCTCAACCAGATTCACAAAATAATCGTAAATGTCAAACTTCCTCGTGAGATCGACGGACCATATTACACGACCGTCGACATCTATCAAAATAGAAGGTTCAATCATCCATTCCGGATCGATGCCAATGACCGTGACAGCTACACTTTTGTCGAGGGATACAATACCGGCTTCAGAAAATTCAGTGTCTCCAACATTCTTCCCGGAAATGAATACCGTGTGTGGGACTTGAGCAGCGCATCTCGTTACCCACCCAAAGCAATTGCACGAAACCTTGAAGGTGCAGATCAACGACGTGCGTTCTGGCGTACCGGTGCCGACCACAACGGAGCGGCGATACTGAACAAGTTTGGTGGGATCAATTCCGACTACCTTGAAGTGTTGTTTCGGCTTGACTTAATAGATGAAGATTTCAATTCCGTAACACGAGGGGGCCAAGACATCTATCTTGTCGGATTGTTCAACGGGTGGGAGCCAACGAAGGAGGATAGGCTCGAACGAAATGATGTTGAACGTTCACTGGTGTTGAAGAAGTTGCTGCGACGCGGCATTTACGATTATCAATACGTTACCGGAGTCTGGAATGAAGAGAACCACGGGGTGGACCAACAGGATTGGGTTGTGCTTGAAGGGAATGACTGGCGAACGTCGAACAAGTACTATGCATTCGTGTACTACAATGATCCGCGGTTTGGCGGATTCGATAGAATCGTAGGTCTCGGGGTGGGAAACAGCAACCCGATTGTTCAAGCACATTAAAAAGTAAGGAACGAAATGGAACGAACGACAATTGGAGTTGTTGGGGTCGGGCATCTTGGGTCACTGCACGCAAAGATGCTTGCAGAAATACGGGCAGTTGATCTTGTCGGTGTCTACGATATTGATTCTGAAAAATCCCGACGCGTTGCCGCCGAATTTACGACAAAGCCGTTTGATAGTCTGGAAGACCTGTTACGCAACGTGACCGCCCTGACAATTGCTACGAACACGCCGGCGCATTTTGATGCAGCGCGAAGCGCTCTGGAAATGGGGAAGCATGTCTTCATCGAAAAACCCATCACCAAAACGGTTCAGGAGGCTGAGCACCTCATTCGGTTGGCAGAAGAGAAGAAGGTACTGATTCAGGTTGGCCACATAGAGCGATTCAATCCCGCGATCCTAGCGCTTGAGAAATATGACATTAAGCCGATGTTTGTGGAGTCTCACAGGCTTGCACAGTTCAATCCACGTGGAACCGATGTTGCTGTGGTCCTTGACCTGATGATACATGATATCGACATCATCCTTAGTTTTGTGCGATCACCCGTTGCTCGCATTGATGCGAATGGTGTTGCAGTCGTATCCGATAGCGTTGACATTGCCAATGCGCGAATCCAGTTTGAGAATGGCTGCGTCGCAAACGTGACGGCAAGCCGCATCTCGCAGCGGAAAATGCGGAAGATGCGACTTTTCCAACGTAACGAATATATTTCGATAGACTTTTCTGAAGGACTAGCTGAAGTTTTCAGGCTTGTAGGTGATAACGAGTCAACCAGCAAAGGAACCATGATGTTGGGAGAGCTTGGCTCCGGAAAACACAAGCGGAATATTGTGTATGAACAACCCGAAGTGAAGGAAGTGAATGCACTCAAGTACGAACTCGAACTTTTTGTGAAGGCAATCCAGAACGGGTCTTTGCCAATCGTGAGCGGAGTCGATGGGAAGCGCGTGTTGGAGGTCGCAGGAATCATCATGGATAAAATCAGTCAACAAACAATGCAATTGTAGATGCAAGGAACAAGGACAATACTTCCACTTTCGGAACCGTTGCTGCAGAACATTGGATCGATTGCTGACAGCGAGCATCTTGATGTATATGTTGTGGGAGGGTATGTGCGTGATGCCCTGCTTGGACGCGAGGATAAGGACATTGATATTCTTGTCATGGGTGATGGAGTCGGTTTCGCCAAGGTCATTGCACAAGCTATTGGGGTCAAGAGTGTTGTTGTCCACGAGCAGTTTGGAACAGCCATGATTCCATTGCAGCAAGGAAAGCTGGAGTTTGTCGGTGCACGCAAAGAGCAGTATTCACCCACATCACGGAACCCCGAAGTGAAGGCGGGGACGCTGAAAGACGATCTACTCCGTCGCGATTTTACTATCAACACGCTCGCGGCATCATTGAATCGTGAACGGTTCGGAGAATTGCATGATCTCCTTGACGGTCAGAAGGACTTACGCGACGGCATACTTCGTACGCCACGCGAGCCTCAGCAGACATTTACGGACGATCCGCTCCGGATCATGCGCGCAATTCGCTTTGCATCGCAATTGGGTTTTCTTGTCGAGAACAACACACTTGCTGCGATGGAACGGATGAAGGATCGTCTTGCGATTGTTTCCCAGGAACGGATCACTGATGAGTTTCTCAAAGTCTTGAAATCCGCGAAGCCGTCTGTTGGCCTGCTGTTAATGTATGAGATCGGCGTGATGCAGGTTGTTTTTCCTGAAATCGCACAGATGGCCGGTGTGGATCAGAGGAAAGACCATCACCACAAAGATGTTTTTCTTCACACATGTATTGTTGTGGATAACATTGCACAGACAACCGACAATGTGTGGTTGCGCTTCTCCGCCCTGGTTCATGATATTGCGAAGCCACGCACGAAAGCATTCAAGGAAGGGATTGGATGGACATTTCACGGCCACGAAGAGCTTGGAGCGCGGTTGATGAAGTCGATTTTCCATCGAATGAAACTGCCAATGGATCCACTTCCGTATGTGGAGAAGCTTGTACGTCTTCATTTGCGTCCCATGGTTCTTGTCCATGAAATTGTTACGGATTCTGCAGTGCGTAGATTGGTGTTCGAGGCGGGTAACGATATCGACGATCTCATGAAACTGTGTCGCGCGGATATCACGTCCAAGAACCCCCGGCTTGTCACGAGGTATCTGAAGAACTACGACCTCGTGATGCAGAAAATTGTTGAGGTGGAGGAGAAAGACAAACTACGCAATTGGCAGCCGCCAGTACGAGGTGAAGAGATCATGAGCGTGTGCGGGCTTGAACCCGGGAAAAGTGTCGGACTTCTGAAAAAGGCCATTGAAGAGGCCGTGCTAGATGGCAAAATTCCTAATGAACATGACGCGGCTCTTGAATATCTGTTAAGAATCAAGGATGAAATTTTGAACGCTTTGCCCGAAAATTCCAGTCGGGAATGAAACTTTCTCAATTGGTGTTCGTCTAATATATGAGTTTGTGTCGTGGAAACAGGCATTTCCTTTCTGAAACCCCTTTAGTTATGGAGTGAATTATGAGATCAATGAAGCCAACCATAGGTTGTTTCCTTTCAATTCTGAGCCTGTCAGTCGGTACGCTATACTCTCAGCAAAAGACGCTAACGCTCGACCAGGCAATTCAGACCGCGTTAGCACAGAATTTGAATGTGGTACAGGCACAAAATAACGTCGAATCTGCACAAGCGAGTTCGCTCGCCGCACATGGAAACTATCTTCCGACCCTTTCGGCATCGGGTAGTTGGAGCAGATCACAAACCGAAGGCCCAGTCTACTTTCAAGGGCAGGCAATCCCCGCCCCGGCACAAACGAGCAATAATTTTTCCACCGGTCTGGATCTCAACTACGTGATCTTCGATGGATTCCGTCGCGAAGGGAGCCTCAACCGGGCAACGTCAAACGCTGTTGCAACAGAGCAGACTTCCACCCGTACCCGGCAGGCTATCGTTTATCAAACACAGGGAAGCTATATCAACATACTGCGCAATGAACAACTCGTAAAAGTAACCGAAGAGAATCTGAAACGGGATCAGCGACAGCTTGAACGAATTACAGAATCAAACCGTGTTGGCTCGCTCTCGCTGGCAGACGTGTACAGGCAGCAATCACAGGTAGCTGCCGATGAATTGGCGTTGATTAATTCCCAGAATGACTATGACAAAGCGAAGGCTGATCTTATGGCTCTTATCGGATTAGATGTCTCGGAAGAATATCAGTTTGTTGATCCGACGGTCTCCACTGAAATTCCGCAGACCGAGCTCGATTCTTCTGCCGAACAATACAAGAGATTTGCGGACTTGAGCCAGCGGGCTCTTTCCTCCCGTCCCGATTACCAGAGCGCGACAGAGTCATTCCACGCATCTGAGTCCGGCGTGACTTCTGCGCGGAGCGGATACTTCCCGACAATTTCTGCTTCTGCCGGTTATAGTTTGTCGAACCCGGAATTTTCCAACCTTTCTGATAACAAAAGGCTCACATGGGGTATTAACCTTCGCTGGAACCTCTTCGATGGCTTTCAGACAAACGAGGCTCTCCAATCCGCCATTGTTGTCCGTCGCAACGCGGAGATCTCTCTGAAGCAGACTGAACGAAACATCAATGTTGAGATGAAGAAAGCACTGCTCGACCTCGATGCTGCGCGCAAAGGATACGAGGTCAGCCAGAAGGGGTTAGTGTCTGCAACTGAAGATCGCAAAATCGCTGAGGAGCGATACAATCTTGGGGCGGGTACACTGCTCGACCTGCTTACTGCAAATGCCGGTCTTGTCAACGCACAGGCAAATAAAGTTAACTCCTCATACAATTATATAATCGCCAAGCGAAACGTTGAATACGTGCTCGGCGATCGGACCTATTAACAGAAGGAGTCACGTATCATGGCAGGCAACGGAAAGAAATCCAAGAAGAAAGTAATCATTATCTCCATTATTACTACGGTCCTGGTTGCACTTGGCCTGATAGTCTTCCTTGGCAACAAAAAGGAGCCCATCATTTCTGTTCAGATTGAGAAAGCCAAGCGACTTACGATCACTCAAGTAGTGACTTCGACAGGCAAGATTCAGCCTGAAGTGCAGGTGAAAATCTCGCCGGAAGTGAGTGGTGAGATTGTCGCCTTACCTGTTAAGGAGGGCGACAAGGTAAAAAAGGGGACTCTTCTCATGAAGATCAAGCCGGACACGTACATTGCGTTGCGTGAACAGTTTGCGGCGGGGCTCCTTTCTGCAAAAGCAAGTCTCACAAGAACCGAACCTGAATTCAGGCGGATTGAGAACCTGTACAAGAAGGGCCTTGTCTCCGAGTCGGAGTTTGACCAGGCACGCGCAGCGTATGAAACCAGCAAAGCAAACTTCTCCCAGGCTAGGGCATCGCTGGATCAGGCAGAGGAAAACCTGAGAAAAACGACTGTGCTCTCGCCGATGGATGGCACAGTGAGCCAGTTGAATTCTGAATTGGGCGAGCGAGTGCTTGGTACGCAACAATTTCAGGGAACGGATGTGATGACGATTGCCGATCTTTCCCGAATGGAAGCCCGTGTTGATGTTAGTGAAAATGATGTCGTGCTTCTCTCCATTGGCGATACAGCCCGTATCTCTGTCGATTCGTATCCTGACCGCAAAATTAATGGGCTTGTCTACGAGATTGCCAACACGGCAAAGTCCAAAGGCCTAGGGACTCAGGATGAGGTGACGAACTTCGAAATCAAAATGCGCATCGTGAGCAAGGATGTGCCGCTCAGGCCCGGCATGTCAATGACCGCAGACATTGAAACCGAGACCAAACAGAATGTGCTGGCGGTGCCAATCCAAAGTGTGACAGTGCGAATGCCAAAGGTTGAGATGAAAGAAGGGAGCCAGGATGGACAGCAGGGCGAGTTTGTTTCTGCCGATGCAAGCGCGAAAAAGAAAGATTCGATGAAACCGAAAGAAATTGTCTTCGTTGTTGAGAATGGCGTGGTGAAATCCGTGCCCGTGAAGCGCGGAATCAGCAATGATACGCATGTGGAAATCGTTGAGGGTCTTGGGGAGGGCTTGGAGGTAGTATCGGGCAGTTACAAGGCAATCAATCGCGAGCTGGAAGAGGGAACGAAAGTGAAAATTGAGGAAGCAAAAAAACCGGAGCAAAAGAAACCAGGTGGCAATGCATAACACGGACCGAACGCACTGTAGTGAAAGGATTTTTGTATGACACCGGTAATTCATTTGGAACAGATATCGAAGATGTATGATATGGGAGGCGCAGAGGAGGTCCACGCTCTCAGGGGGGTTTCTCTGAACATCCAGAAGAACGAATATGTCGCAATTATGGGACCTTCAGGCTCCGGGAAATCGACTCTCATGAATATTATAGGTTGTCTCGATACACCGTCCACCGGTTTGTATGAATTCAATGGTATTAACGTAAGCGATATGGACGACAATGATCTGGCAAAGATCCGAAACAAAGAGATCGGGTTCGTGTTCCAGACCTTTAACCTGCTTGCCCGTTCGGACGCACTGCACAATGTAGAGCTTCCGCTGGTGTACGCCGGCGTTTCTTCGTCGGAGCGCAAGGAGCGTGCGCTGGAAACGCTCACTCACGTGGGTCTCGGAGACCGTGCTCACCATAGGCCGAACGAGCTTTCTGGTGGGCAGCGGCAACGTGTGGCTGTTGCACGAGCTCTTGTGACGAGACCGTCCATTATTCTCGCAGATGAACCGACAGGCAACCTTGACTCGAAGACCGGTGAGGAGATTATGATGCTGTTTGAAGAATTGCATCGCCAGGGTAATACCATTATTCTTGTGACCCATGAGCCCGATGTTGCCGACCACGCACACCGCACAATACGACTACGTGATGGGAAAATCGAGACCGATGAAAAAGTGACCAAGCGGAAGACGTACACCGCAGCAGAAGTTTCCTGAACGGAGGAGAGAATGTATTTCCTGACCGAATTGAAAGAAGGGCTTGCGATCTCGTTTAGGGCCATCCGCTCAAACAAGATGCGCTCTGCCTTGACGATGCTTGGGATCATTATCGGTATCGTGTCCGTAACGGCAATGGCGACTGCGATTGACGGTTTGAACAAGGCATTTGATCGTAGCGCGAAAGCCTTTGGTACGGACATCATGTATGTGGAGAAGTGGCCCTGGATTTCGAACGATGATTGGTCGACGATTCGCAACCGCCCGGAGATGAAGCTTGAATATGCCGATCTCATTGAACGCCATGCAACGCTGCTTGATGCAGTTGCCCCGGTGGTTGTGTCGCGACGAAAGGTCAGTAATGGCAACCAGTCCTTGGAGGACGCGTTCGTGACCGGGACTACCGCTTCGTACAATGCGGCATCAGGTAACACTGAGTTGGATGGCCGGTTCTTTTCTCAAGAAGAATCAAGCGGTGGTCGACCGGTCTGCGTTATCGGGGCAACAGTTGCTGAAACGCTTTTTCCCATCGGAGATCCGATTGGAAGAACAATCCGCATAGGTGGATTTCCCTACACGGTTCTCGGGGTGTACGAAAAACAGGGTGGCCTCTGGGGACGCTTCACTTCGGATACGCGTGTCTTCGTCCCGATTCATTCTTTTCAGACTCATTTTGGCGGCAAGCATTGGCTGACGATTAATGTCCGCGTTGCAAATCTTGAACAGAGTGAAGAAGCGAAGCTCGAACTGGAAGGCATTATGCGTCAGGCGCGCCGACTCCCCCCGGGGAAGCCGAATGACTTCAATATCAATCAACAGGAAATCCTGACCTCAACGTTTGCCCAGTTCAATCTTGTCGTTGCCGGGATTGGACTGTTTATCACCGGTTTGTCGCTCTTCGTCGGTGGTATCGGGATTATGAATATTATGTTTGTTTCGGTCACTGAACGGACACGAGAAATCGGTGTTCGCAAGGCGATCGGAGCCCGGCGGAGAACAATTTTAATGCAGTTCCTGATTGAGGCTGCAACCCTTTGCTTGATTGGTGGGCTCATCGGTCTTGTCATTGCATTCATACTCGTGCAAATTGTAAACGCAGCATTTCTGCCCGCATCAATGCCGGCATCAGTTGTCGTCATTGCGATACTCGTTTCCCTCCTTGTGGGTGTCGTCTCAGGGTTCTTGCCAGCCTACAGGGCGGCGCGTATGGATCCTGTGGAGGCGTTGCGGTATGAGTAGATCATACCTTGCCTGGTCAAGCTTGAAAGAATGTTTGCTAATGGCTTTGAGCGCCATTCGGGCCAACAAGCTGCGTTCGGCACTCACGCTCGTTGGTATTGTCGTTGGTGTGTTTTCGATTATTGCCGTCATGACTGCCATGGGTGTACTCCGGAACAGCATTGAAGCCGGGCTGACCCAATTGGGGGCAAACACATTCCAGATCCAGAAATACCCGACTAACTTCGGGGACGATAGCGATTCACGGCGCAGGCTGCGAAACCGAAAGGACATTACGTACGAACAGGCCCTTGACGTGCGGGAAAAAGCTACCTTCGCAGACGCTGTAGGGATCGAAAGCTGGCAGTTTGGTAAAATAGTTTTCTGGAGGGACAAAAAAACCAATCCCAATGTTTCGGTGTCGGGCGAAAACATCGATGGGCTGGCAACAAACAACTGGGTTGTGGATAATGGCCGTGGCCTTTCAACACAGGACATCGATATGGCGGCGAAAGTCGTCATCCTTGGTGTCGCAATTGTCGAAAAACTCTTCCCACCGAGTATCAATCCTATTGGTGAAACAGTCCGTATCGACGGTGAGTTGTATCAGGTCATCGGAGTTTACGTCAAGAAAGGGAGCGCTCTAGGCGACAACCAGGACAATTTTGTGACCATTCCCATCACCGCCTATTTCCAAAAGTACGGCAAGAATGCGCGAAGCATCAACATAATGGTGAAGGCAATGAACAGAGAAGTGTATGATGATTGCTTGGAGCAATCTCGCGCGATTCTGCGCACTGCCCGTCACGTTCCGCCGGGTCAAGAGGATGACTTTGCCTATTTCTCCAACGAGGGAATGATCACTCAGTTCAATGAACTCACGTCTGGGCTCCGTCTCGCCGTTTTGCTCATTAGCTCGATCTCGTTGCTTGCGGCGGGCGTTGGCATCATGAACATAATGCTTGTTTCGGTCACGGAACGGACGCGGGAGATCGGTATCCGGAAAGCCATCGGGGCACAGAAACGGGATATCCTTTCTCAGTTCATCATCGAAGCAATTATTCTATGTGAAATCGGCGGGCTGCTGGGTGTGTTGCTTGGAATCGTCGGCGGCAATGTTGTAAGTATTATGATGGAAGTGCCGGCCGTGATACCATGGGATTGGGCGGCTATTGGCCTTACTGTCTGCTCACTTGTCGGTCTGATCTTTGGTGTGTATCCTGCATGGAAGGCTTCTACGCTCGATCCCATCGACGCTCTGCGGTACGAATGACAGATGTAGCTTCCGGTATTGCTTTTCCAGCCTCTTCTTCTATCTTCTTGTAATAATTTTCTCCTACACTCCAGTGCACATAAGTGTGTAACTCTTCATCAAGAGGTGTTCTGCTTTTTGTCTTGTGGTTCCTTCTTTGGTCGCCCCTGGATGCCCAAAAACATGCGGACAGCCCCGTATTCAAAGACTACAAAACACCCGGGCCAACGTCTATCGTCGAGCAATCCGATGTTACATATCAATTGTGGCAGGCTTTCATGCTTACACAAAAGGCAAATGCCGGCGATGTTCTTGCACAATATGAACTTGGTATCCGGTATTTGATGGGGAGAGGGATTCAAGCCGACACAGCCAAAGGCGCGTATTGGACACGCAAGGCCGCCGAGCAAAATATGGTTCCCGCACGATTCAATCTTGGCATCTTGCTGTACAATGGATGGGGTGTTCCCTGGAATCCCTTTGAAGCATACCGTCACTTTCTGTATTGCGCTTCTGAGCAAATGGTTGAAGCAGAGTATGTTCTCAGCGGGTTGTACATTGAAGATTTGGTGGTTGCGCGAAATTGGGAAGAAGCATACCGTTGGGCGAAGAAAGCCGCGGACTCCGGATATGAGCCTGCGCAAGCCGAAGTTGCCATGTTGCTGAAGCGAGGAGTGGTAAAAAACGATTCGACTGCTCACCCTTCCGACCGTTCTGGTAGTAGCGTATTTGAACCCGTATTTCTTGATTTCGGTACGGATACTGCTAAACAAGTTGATGATCAGGTATTACGGCAGGAGGCTATCCGAGAAGGAAATCTCGAAGTGAAGAATGCACTTGGGACAATTCATGGGGATACTCTCAGCGTTGATTCGGTGGGTTTACAATCGATCAGGCACGCCGCTAGCACCGGGAGTCCTGAGGCGTACACAATCCTCGGTCGCTGTTACGAAAAGGGCGTTGGTGTGAAAAAGGATCTTGTCCTTGCAAGTGTTGAGTATTTAAGAGCTATCAGGCTTGACTCACCACGAGCCCCGGGTTTGCTAATGACCTTGCTCGATCAGAAAGAGTACGGTCAAATTTTGAGAACACGCGCTGCTCGTGACGATGCCGATGCAGAGTATGCATGGTCAGTACTCACTGCCTTAGGGTTTGATGGATTGGTGAAGGGGCAGGGAGTACTGGTAGAAAGTCAGGCACTCCAGTTTTTGCAGAAAGCAGTGGCGCACAAACATACTGCGGCAACCATCGAGCTTGGATTATGCTACTATTCAGGCCGTTGGGTTGAGCGTGATAGGATACGCGCAACAGAATTGTGGGAGGAGGCTGTGGCAATGGGGAGTATGGAGGCAAAAATGCGGATTGCTGCGACCGGTGTTCTTGAAAATGATGAGGCCTTGATTCCCGTTCTTAGGGATGGATTGAAGGAGAACTCGATATTGGCAGAAGTGGGGCTGGCATACGCATTTGAGCGTGGTGTGGGAATGGAAAAAAACATTCCGGAAGCCGTTTACCTCTATCGTGAAGCTGCGCAGCGCGGAAGTCAAGACGCCTACCACGCGTTACAACGAATGAACGATCAAATCAGACCCGGGAGTAGCGAGTTTCAGATGAAGGACTGATTGTCCTATTGCTTCGAGTCAAGGACGCCGCGAATCGCACGAAGCATCTCAACAATGCTGTATGGTTTTTTGAGAATGGCGACGGCACCGGATCTT
>JBGPGQ010000015.1:0-20116 GCA_041483995.1 Bacteroidota bacterium | reverse complement strand
GTCACGTACACAGTCCCCGTGAGCGCCATTCAAGCGGTGACTGTCTTGTCACCGAACGGAGGCGAGAGCTGGCAGTATAACTCCAATCATAATATAACGTGGACATCGTCCAATTTTACCAATGTCAAGATAGAATATAAGATATCGCCTGGTGGGTCATGGCAAACGATTGTTGCAAGCACCCCAGCCGCTGCAGGCTCATACTCGTGGCTCGTTCCCAACGCCCCAACATCCCAGGCGCGTGTCCGTATCAGTGACGCTGCAGATGCAAATCCTCTTGATAGCAGCGACGCCGTATTTGTGATTACAGTGGCTGGCGCTTCATCGGCTCCCACTTCAATGAATTTCGGATCTGTGGGCACGGGAGCCAGCAAGTCTGATACCATTCGTATCTCCAATACCGGTACCGCAACACTCGTTATCAGCAGTGCAACGACGGGTACAGCTAATTTTACGCCCGGGAGGACGTCGTTCAGCATCCCGGTTGGCTCCTCCGATACGCTCTCGGTGCTATTTTCACCGTCCGCCTCTACGAGCTATAATGACACGCTTCGCTTGAACAACAATTCTCCGGCAGGAGTGTTGAAGGTGCCGCTCTCCGGTCTGGGTGTTCTTTCTGTTCCAGCACTCAGTTCTCCTCTTGATGCGTCAGTGAACCAGCCCTCAACGGTCACGTTGGTGTGGAATTCCGTTGTGAGTGCGTTGTCATACCATGTACAGGTTTCAACAGATCCGCTGTTTGGGACTCTGATCGCAAATGATACCACGGTTACAGGCACATCACGCCAGGTAGGCGTGTTGGCGAACAGCACAACATACTACTGGAGAGTGAGAGCAAAGAATAATGGCGGTTACGGTGCATGGTCAGTGGTGTGGCGATTCACGACTGCCTCCCAGACGACGAATCAGTATGCAGTCATAGGTTCCTGGAACATGATCTCTCTTCCTCTCACAGTCAGTAACGCGATCAAGGATACGCTCTTTCCGACGTCATCGTCAAATGCGTATTTGTTTTCCGGCACTGGATATGTTCAGGACGATACACTTGACAACGGCATAGGGTACTGGTTGAAGTTTCCGTCTGCGCAGAATGTGTCAATCACTGGAGAATCGATTCTGAGAGACACCGTTGGGGTTATTACTGGTTGGAACATGGTAGGTACCGTAACCGAGCAGATCCCGGTTGCAAACATCCAGCAGGTACCATCAGGAGTGATCGGTTCGGATTTCTATGGTTATGATGGTAAATATACACTGGCCGACACACTTCAACCCGGACAGGGTTATTGGATGAAAGCGAACCAGAACGGCCTGTTGATTTTCGACGTCACCAGTGCACTGGTTCGTCCGGTATCGAAAGTTCAGCCTATCAGCCGTCCGACACTTCTACAGCAAACAAAGAAATCTTCAAAGTAGGATAGAACATTGATATGAAATTCAAAAAGGGGTTATGATATGAAGCATTGGCTTTTGATATCGGTCGTGTTGTTGGGCTCTTACGTTTCACGATCTCAGACACTGGTGAACGCGTTTCCAAACCTTTCGTTTAGCTGGCCGGTGTTTTTGACGAACGCAGGGGATGGTACGAATCGCATCTTTGTTGTACAGCAAGGTGGCCTTATCAAGGTATTCCAGAACGATTCAACAGTTAGTTCATCATCGACGTTTCTAAATATATCGGGCAAGTTGTGGTCGACCGGAGGTAGTGAAGATGAACGTGGATTGCTCGGCCTTGCTTTCCATCCTCACTATAGCACCAATGGATATTTCTATGTGAATTACACTGCTGGAACTCCCCCAAGAACCGTTATTGCTCGATATTCGGTTATGCCAGGAAATGCCGATAAAGCTGATTCGCTAAGTGAATACAAACTTCTTGAAATCAGCCAGCCGTACAGTAACCACAATGGCGGTATGATATTCTTCGGAACAGATGGCTATTTGTACATTGGGATGGGTGACGGGGGTAGCGGCGATGATCCTGGACACAGAGCTCAGAATCTCGATTCTCTGCTTGGAAAAATTCTTAGAATCAATGTCGACTCAACTCAAGGTTCACTCCATTATGCAGTTCCACCAGACAATCCTCTCGTTGGAATCAGTGGCAGGGATGAAATCTTTGCCTGGGGGATGCGTAACCCGTTCAGGTTCAGTCAAGATCCAGTTACGGGATATATACTTGCAGGCGATGTTGGGCAAAATGCTTGGGAAGAGATTGATCACATCAAAAATGGTTTGAACTATGGGTGGGGTCCTTATGAAGGACACCATTTGAATGCGAACTATTCTGGCGGCTTAACTGGCGACACCACCGGTCCGATCAAGGAATATGGCCATGGAACGGACAATTGTATCATTGGAGGTTACATCTACCGGGGATACCGTAGGCCGACCTTTGTAGGTCAGTACGTATATGCAGGTCACTCGACCGGTAAGATTTGGCGCATGTCATACGATGGAGTAACAGCATCACCAGAGGTATTGATTACGACGGCTTCATTTGAGATTTCGTCGTTTGGAGTAGATGAGCATAACGAATTATATCTTTGCAACTATTCTTCCCCCAGTGGCAATATCCAACGCTTTTCCGGTCCTAGTTTGATTCTGGCAACAACAACGCATGTCTCTCCGGCCAATGGCAGTCTTAATCTTCCAACACCCTTAACACTGAAATGGCGACAGGCATCCGGGGCAACAAAGTACTGTGTGGAGATGAGCACAAATAGCGGGTTTACATTGCTCACTGTTTATGACTCTACGCTCACGGATACATCATATGTTCCGGGGTCGTTAAGTCTCGGCAGTCAGTACTATTGGCGTGTGAGAGCAAGGAATGCCAATGGCTGGGGAAATTATTCCGCCGGATGGAGTTTTACCACTGCTGCCATTCCTGCTCCTCCTCTGCTTGCCAGCCCTTCCAACGGTGCAACAAATCAAGCACTGATGCCAACGCTCAATTGGAACTCGTCAGCCGGTGCGACGACCTATCGCCTCCAGGTTTCCACGGATTCGTCGTTCGCCTCAACGCTGTTTGATGATTCGACTCTTACTGCCCTTTCGCAGCAAATCGGGCCTCTGTTGAACACAACGGGGTACTTCTGGCGAGTGAGGGGAAAAAATGCCGCGGGTACGGGTTCATTCTCCGCTATCTGGAAATTTACAACGACCGCTGCGATTACAGTGTCATACCAAGTTGCGGCATCATGGGGGTTGCTGTCGATTCCACTCACAGTAAGTGACGGACGAAAAAACATTTTGTTCCCGACAGCACGCTCCAATGCCTACACGTTCGTTCCGATCACTGGTTACGAACAGAGTGATACACTTATCAATGGACCGGGCTACTTTCTGAAGTTTGATTCAACGCAGAATGTCAACATCACAGGAGTTCCACGGCATCAGGATACCATACATGTTTCCCCGGGATGGAATTTGATTGGATCGATTTCGGATCCCATTGATACGAGTTCAATCATTCAGAGCCCGCCGGGAATAATACAGTCCGTGTATTATGGTTACGCAGGAGCGTATTCAGCTGCCGATACGATAAAACCGGCCAAAGGGTATTGGGTTAAAGCAAATGCATCTGGACAATTGATATTCGGCTCGGCTGCCGTGAGTGCTCGTTCAATCCTTCCCATGAAAACAAACACAATTCCTACAAAGGGAGATGCAAAGAATCCATAGCGCCACTTGTAGGTTAGTGCATTATTTCGCTCAGAAACTTCATCTCTGGATATTACTTGTAATTGTGGTTGGAGCACAGTTCGCAAGCGGGCAACCAAACGGTGTGACTCTTTTGGACACCCTGAATCGCTCTCATGGTGTCTACTCAACGAACTATCGCTTCTCAGCGTGCTGGGGGTGGGTTTCGCCGACCGGACACGAGTATGCACTGATCGGGACATACACCGGGGAGTCAATTATTGATCTCGACGTAAGCCCCATTCGAGAGATTGCCTTCATCCCTGGTAACACGGCGACCTATTGCTACCGCGAAGCCAAGACCTACAAGAATTACGCCTACATCGTTTCAGAAGGCGGGCGTGGTGTCCAGATTGTTGATCTCTCACAGTTACCGGATACAGCAATCCTTGTCAGAGAGTTCAACTACACGAGTACTTCAGGCAACATATTGAGATCGCATAGCGTCGCACTTGCGGACGGATATCTGTACTTAAACGGCTCTGCCAACTGGTCGCCGGGTGGTGTAGTGATCTTCTCCCTCTTGAATGACCCGACGAACCCGCAATATGTTGGACAGTTTGAGACTGAGTATATTCATGATTGTTATGTACGAAATGATACTATGTATGCTGCTGCAATTTACAGCGGGGGAGGTCTCGACATAGTTGATCTAACGAACAAAGCGAATCCACAAATTATTCGGAAGATCATGTATGCGGGTAGCGGAACTCATCATGCGTGGCTGTCTATGGATAAGCGTTATGCTTTTACCACAGATGAGATCGGATCTACCCCATCCACGCTAAAAGTGTGGGACCTTCCGCATCTTAACTCCAGTCCGCCGGATACTGAAGATGCTTCATATCGAGCTTCCCCGGTTGAATTAATCCATAATGTCCACGGTCGTGGCAACTATGCATACGTCTCACACTACACGGCGGGTATGCGAGTCGTCGACGTCCACAATCCACTTCTCTTAAGTGAAGTTGGTAGATACGATACGTATCCAGGTGCCAGTGCAACCTACAACGGCTGCTGGGGAGTCTACCCGTACTTTTTTTCAGGGAGGTGGATTGGTTCCGATATGCAGACGGGATTGTATCTTTGCAGCTTTAGCGGGTTGGCTCCACGCATCCGCTCACCATTGTTATCTCCAGCTAACGGGGGAGTAGTATCAAATAGTCTGTCCACGACATTTCGGTGGAGAAGGGCGGCTTTAGCGACTGAGGACCCGCACTACTATCAGTTGCATGTTTTTGGAACGGGAGTGGATACACTGCTGAAGGCTACTGATAGTTCTCTTGCGGTTTCCCCTCTTGCAGGGTTTCAGAATGGGCAGACGTATTCATGGCATGTATGGATCAAAGACGAGTACACATCTGTTTCAAGTCAAGATACGTTTCAGTTTACTTTCGCGCCGCCTCCCCCGGCGACACCAACACTTTCCAGCCCTTTGAATGGAGCGGTGAATCGACCATTGACACTGACTCTTCAATGGAATGCATCTCCACTTGCCGTATCGTACCGCTTGCAGGTCTCGACGGATTCATTATTCGGGTCAACAGTGTTTGATGATTCAACCATCACGACTCTTTCACAGCAGGTCGGGCCTCTCCTGAACGCAACACCGTACTTTTGGCGAGTGAATGGAAAGAACGCCGCCGGGACAGGTTCATTCTCCGCTATCTGGAAATTTACGACGACCGCAGAAATCACAGTGTCATACCAGGTTGCGTCATCATGGGGGTTGGTATCTATTCCACTGACAGTAAGCGATGGACGAAAACCCATTTTGTTCCCGACAGCACGATCCAATGCATATATGTTCGTTCCAAGCACCGGGTACGAACAGAGCGATACCCTTGTCAACGGGCCTGGTTACTTCCTGAAGTTTGATTCAACACAGAATGTAAACATCACGGGAGTTCCACGGCGTCAGGATACCATCCATGTGTCTCCGGGATGGAATTTGATTGGATCGATTTCGGATCCCATTGATACGAGCTCAGTCATTCAGAGCCCGCCGGGAATAATACAGTCCGTGTATTATGGTTATGCCGGAGCGTATTCTGCAGCCGACACGATAAAGCCGGCCAAAGGGTATTGGGTCAAAGCAAATGCTTCCGGACAATTGATATTTGGTTCAGCAGCCGCGAGTGCCCGTTCAATTCTTCCCATGAAAACAAACACAATTTCTACAAGGGGAAATGCAAAAAAGCCATAGTGGTATTTTCAACTTGAAACGCTGCTTCACCCGGAAACTTCTCATCTGCCTGTTGATTGCGTGCTCCTCTTGGACGCATTCCATGTATGCGCAGAACGGCGTCAGACTGCTTGGGAATATCAATGTTCTGCATGGTGCTGGTGACTACTCCGCTGGCTGGGGATATACTGCACCTAATGGCCGAGAGTATGCGTTGACGGGAGCGTTTAGCGGTACTTCCATCATCGACATTACAGATACACTTTCCATGCATGAAGTTGCCTTCATTCCAGGGCCTTCCTCCGATTGGCACGAGATGCGCACGTACAAGAATTATGCGTACGTTGTCTCTGAAGGGGGTGGTGGAACACAAATTATAGATTTGACCAATCTACCCACGTCTGCAACGTTGGTGACCTCATTCATATATACGAGCGCCGGGAAAAGCAACTCGCGTGCTCACAGTATTGAAATATTTGATGGATTCATGTACTTGAATGGTTGTGCAACCTGGTCCCCGGGTGGGATTTTGATTTTTGACCTTGCCAACCCAACCGCCCCAGCATTTGTTGGTCAATATGCCACAAGGTATATCCACGATTGCTATGTGCGGAACGATACAATTTTTGGCGCTGCCATAAACGCTGGAGGCGTTGATATCATTGACGCACACATCAAGTCAAATCCCCAACTCATTACCCGGATCACGTACAGCGGGGCAGGTACTCATAATACATGGACAACAAAAGATCGACGGTATCTGATTTCAACAGATGAAGTTGGAGGCACACCGAAGACACTGAAGTTTTGGGATCTTTCCACTCTTCCAGTGCCACCGTCAAGTCCGGCTGTAACGTATACATATAGTCCTGTTGACATTGAGCATAACGTTACCGTACGTGGAGATTATGCATATACTGCTTGGTACGAGGGAGGTTTTGCTGTCACCAATATTAGCAACCCCGTAAGTCCTCAAACTGCAGGTTGGTATGATACGTACCCTGGCCCTAGTTCGGCAACTGATCCCTATCATGGCGCATGGTCAATCTATCCCTATTTTCCCTCTGGGAAGATAACTGTCTGCGACATTGAAACCGGCACTTGGGTTTTCCGTTTCAATAATCTGGCTCCTCGCAGGGCAGTGCGTCTTTCATTGCCGGTGAACATTGACACCGTACACAGTGTTGATTCGATCAGATTTCGGTGGACTGCGGCTGCAAACTTACAACAGGATCCGCACTACTATATGCTCTCTGTCCTGGGGTCGGGGGTTAATACAAACACGAAAGTGAATGACACAACATTTCTTCTGACCAATCTCTCGGCATACCAGGTTGGACAGACGTATCAGTGGACTGTTCGATCAAAAGATGAAGTCAACGATATTGCAAGTCAGGACACTTTCCGTTTTGTGTATGGTGGTATTCCAATCCCCCCGGCGGCGCCCACTCTTTCTTCACCGGCCAACGGTGCAGTCAATCAACCTACAACCTTGACATTCACTTGGAATGCAGCCTCCGGCGCAACATCATATCGTTTGCAAGTCTCAACGGATTCGTTGTTCTCAAATTTTTTCTTTGATGATTCGATAATTGCTGGGACAACATGGCAGGTTTTGCTTGCACACAACACATCCTACTACTGGCATGTCCGCGCGAAGAACCTTGGGGGGGTCAGTGCTTATTCGCAAGGTCGGAGTTTCAGTACCGTTATTGCTCCCCCTTCAATTCCAACACTTGTTGCTCCTGCGACAGGCGCCGTAAACCAACCGCTCACAGTACTGCTGACGTGGAATGCCGCAGCTACTGCGAGCACATACCGCCTGCAAGTCTCTACAGATTCAGCGTTTACGGTGACACTGGTGAATGATTCAACAATTTCCGATACTGTATACCAAGTAGGTCTGCTGTCAAATCATATCAAGTACTACTGGCGCGTTAAAGCAAGCAACATTGGGGGGGCAAGCGCCTACACGTCGACGTGGAATTTTACAACCATCGTCGCGGCCCCGGTTACTCCAGTTCTATTTTTACCACCGAATAATGCACAGAACCAATCCGCCGCAGTAGCATTGGTCTGGCGGTCATCTGCAGGTGCGACAACGTATCGTTTGCAAGTTTCAATTGACTCACTCTTTGGAACGACGGCGTACGAGGATTCAACCATTTCAGATACAACACAACAGATGAGTTCACTGGCAATCTCAACATCGTACTTCTGGCGGACGTCAGCGTCAAATATCGGAGGAACAAGTCCGTGGTCGTTGGCCCGACGGTTCACAACAACTTCTGATGTTGCGAGACAGTTTCCAGTTATGATCGGCTGGAATATGCTTTCTGTCCCGCTTACCGTATCGGACGCGAGAAAAACAAGTGTTTTCCCAACTGCGACTTCAGGTGCGTTTGCATATGTCCCGTCTCTTGGCTATGTGGAAGAAGATACACTTTTCAATGGCAACGGATACTGGCTGAAGTTTAGCGCATCGGACAGCATTACAATCATTGGCACACAACGACACATCGACACGGTTGATGTCTCTCCAGGCTGGAATCTCATCGGAACTCTCAGC
The DNA here is from genome assembly GCA_041483995.1 of Bacteroidota bacterium. GTDB lineage: Bacteria > Bacteroidota > Ignavibacteria > UBA10030 > UBA6906 > JBGPGQ01. The sequence goes on along the minus strand of JBGPGQ010000015.1, from coordinate 11,657 downwards.
GATTCCGTATCGATAGCAGGAATACAACAGATTCCTTCAGACATCATCGTATCAGACTACTATGAGTTTACGGGTGTGTATGTTGCTTCCGATGTTCTCCGGTCCGCACATAGTTACTGGGTAAAGGCAAATCAGAACGGAATTCTAATACTTGCACCTTCTACAGCGGGTGCGTTACGGTTGAAGGGCACTGGGGAATCAAATGAGAAAGGATCTCTTCGATGAATTGGCGGTTATCGCCCCGATGTTCTGTCTGGTCTCCGCGGATTTTCTGCATATTCGCGTTCATCCTCACACTCCAACACGTGAGTTATTCCCAGTACAGGGAGGAGCAGTTTAAAGATCAGAAATTCAGGGTTGGCATACGCCTCGGCGGAGCGTTCAGCAAAACCGAATTTTCCGGTACCGCTTCAGGATATAATGCTCGCGCGTATTTCCGTCACAGCTATAACGAGCGTTTGCGCGGTGAGTTTGGCCTCGGGATCGGAGAATTGAAGGGATCGGGGTTTAAGTCGCGGTTTGTGCCACTTGATTATCGTCTATTGATCAGTCTGTATCTCTTTCCCCGTTGGAATCCGTATGTGTATGTAGGGGCTGGAGGGATGTATTTTGATGTGCAGCAGGAGTCAAAGGGAGTTCCCCTTCCCAAAGTATTCGAAAGGACGGGATATTTGCCTGTTGGCGTCGGGGCGCAGTTTATGGTTGATGAGATTGTTGCGCTGGATATTACAGGTGGATATAACAAGACATTCAAGGAGGGGTTGACACCGACAGCAACATCAGCAAAAGCTTCGTTCTGGAATCTCGGGATAGGCGTTTCGGTCGTCGGCGAGAAGGATGATGACCCCGACCGCGATGGACTAAAAACCAGTCATGAGCGAAGGATTGGCACCGATCCTTATGACCCTGATACCGACAAGGACGGGCTTACCGATGGCGAAGAAGTGTTGAAATACAAAACCAATCCGTTGAATCCTGATACAGATGGAGACGGGCTGAAAGATGGAGAAGAAGTCAAGGTCTATTCTACAGACCCCTTAAACCCGGATACAGACGGCGATGGGTTAAAGGATGGGGATGAGGTATTGAAATACAAGACCAACCCATTGCGCGTTGATACTGATGGTGATGGCTTGACGGACGGCGATGAAGTGCTGAAGTACAAGACCAATCCGTTGGATATCGATACCGACAAGGGGACCGTCCCTGATGGTGTTGAAGTCCGGCGGGGTACCAATCCCCTGGATCCATCAGATGATATCCCGAAACCGAAAAAGGAAGCACTGGTTGTGGAAGTCGGGAAGGCGATTGTTCTTGAGGGAGTTGTGTTCAAATTTGGAAGCGCCATACTCCTGTCTGCGTCGGAACAGGTGTTGGATAAGGCCTATGCAACAATGAAAGATAATCCAGATATAGAGGTTGAGATCCATGGTCATACGGATAACAAGGGCAAGCCATCGTATAACCTGAAGCTTTCGCTCGCGCGCGCAAATTCTGTAAAGGCATACCTTGTCAAGAAGGGAATTTCCGCAAAGAGAATAGGGACTCGCGGGTTTGCGGCAGTCAGACCAATTGCAACCAACGATACTGATGAAGGCCGCCAGCGCAATCGAAGAATCGAGTTCTACCGCGTCAAGTGACGCTGTGAGAGCAAGGTAGAGTAAAGAGACAAAGACAGGGAGGATCAGCGTGTCGGTTACCGTAAGAAATCTTACGCGGCATTTTGGCGAAACAAAGGCTGTTGACGATATTTCTTTTACAATCGGTAATGGAGAAATTGTCGGGTTTCTTGGACCTAATGGCGCCGGCAAGACCACGACGGTCAGACTTATCACCGGCTTTCTTTCCCCAACAAGCGGAACCATCGAAGTCAACGGCCTGAAGGTGAAGGAAAATCCTTATGAAGTCCGTCGCATGATCGGCTATCTTGCTGAAGAAAACCCTCTCTACCCTGACGTTGATGTCGTCGAGTATCTGACATTTATTGCCAGGCTTCAAGGTGTGGAAAAGTCACACATCAAACGGCGGGTTGATACAGTCACTGAGATCTTCGGTCTGGAGAGCGTCCAACATCTGGATATCGGCCGGCTTTCGAAAGGGTATCGCCAGCGTGTTGGGTTGGCTCAGGCATTAATTCAGGATCCCCCACTTCTCATTTTTGATGAACCGACAAACGGTCTGGACCCAAATCAGATCATAGAGTTTCGGAAATTTATCGGAAACCTGGCTAAGGATAAAACGGTGATTATATCAACACATCACTTGCCCCAGGCTCAGGAAATATGTAACCGCGTCATTATCATCGATAAGGGAAAGATCATTGCCAATGGCCCGATTGCCGATCTCCAGCGAGAACATCAGGGTCGCGATACGTTCCTTGTTGAAATTGAAATACCAAATGGTTCCGCTGCCACGAGTGTGGAGAGTGCCTTGAAAAGCCTCGACAATGTCGAAGGTATCGTTCCGATCCCGGACATGGAAAAGAACGGCACCATTGCAAAATTTTATATCGTGTCACGGAAGGATCTTGATGTCCGGAGACAGATATTCCGACTCTGCGTTGAACATCAGTGGATATTGCTTGACATTCACCGGCAGTATGTAAGAATCGAAGGCATCTTTCATCAATTGACAGGAGGCGATGCGCAGCGATGAAAAACATCGGCCTCATTCTTACCAAAGAATTGCGTTCATATTTCGATTCCCCGATAGCATATATCTTCATTATCATTTTTCTTTTGCTGTCCGGGACATATTTTATCGGAAACCTCTTTCCTCAGAACGAGGCGTCCTTGCGGTCTCTGTTCGAAGCAATTCCCATCCTTCTCTTGTTCTTTGCTCCAGCGATCACAATGCGCCTTATCTCGGAAGAAAAAAAGAGCGGGACGTTTGAAATCCTTGGCACAAAATCGATACGGACGGGTGAGATAGTACTCGGGAAGTTCCTTGCTGCATGGATTCTGGTCCTGATCGCTCTTATTCCAACTCTATGTTACCTTGTCACTGTGATCATGCTTGGTCCTGTTGATTTGGGCCCCGTTGTTGGCGGGTATTGTGGCGTCCTGGTTCTTGGGGGAGCATTTGTTGCCATTGGAATTCTTGGATCCGCCTGCAGCGAAAATCAGATTGTCGCCTTTATCATCAGTTTTGCGACTGGACTAATCCTATTTGTGGTTGACAGAATTCTCATCTATGTGCCGTTGGGTTTTGTACGGTTCGTTGAGTACCTTGGAATTGAACATCACTTCAGTAGTCTTGCACGCGGTGTTCTGGACTCCCGTGACATTGTCTATTTTGTGTCTCTGATTGCCCTTTCGTTGCTGATTGCAACAGTTCTGGCCGGTACCGAAACGCTACGGTCCGTATGGAAGCTGAGGGAATTGAGTTGGAAGGAGCAGGCGCTCAGAATTGTTCTCCTTCTTGGCATTGTTTTTTTTGCCAATATTCTTTCCCTTGGCTTTTTCGTGCGCGTTGATCTCACAAAGAATAAAGCATTTACCCTTACCGATCAGACGAAACATCTCATTGCTTCACTTGATGATAATCTGTTGGTGACTGCTTACTTCAGTCCTGATCTTCCTCCTCCGTATCACAACCACAGGAGAGCTGTACAGGAACTCTTGGATGAATACCGCGCGTATGCGCCTGGTAAGTTCCATTACCAATTTGTGAATCCCTTGGCATCGCCGGAATTGGAAGAGCAAGCTCGGGAAGAAGGGATCATGCCGGTTCAGGTAAAAGTCATCAAGAAAGACAAGTTTCAAACTCAAAAGGCCTATGTTGGTGTGGCGTTTGCCTATGGTGATGGAACAACGGATCTTCCGGTCGTTTCTTCACTCGAGAGTCTTGAGTATGAAATTAGCAGTAGTTTGAAAAGGCTGATGTCACGACAAGAGAAAACCATTGGATTTCTTTCGGGACAGGGAGAGCCCGGTCTTGACCAGATGAATGGGTTTAGATCATCTCTTTCAAAAGATTACAATGTAACAACGGTAGATCTCTCTTCGGGAAATGCCATGCCAGGTACTATAGACGCGCTGCTGGTGATTGCGCCGCAAAAGAGATTTAGTGAGGCAACAAAATTTCTTCTTGATCAATACATCATGCGTGGTGGTCGAGTTATCTTCTGCGTCAATACCGTTGTTCCTGATGAACAAGCAAAAAAGGCGCATCATATCGATCTGAATCTGGATGACATGTTCGACATCTATGGATGGACTGTCAATACGGATTTGATTGAAGACGCCCGTTGTGCCCATCTCAATGCCGGTGAAGGTGGCAAATCGTCAATGGTGGATGTTATGTTCCCGTATTATCCGGTTGCAACCGACTTTAATCTGAATAACCCTGCAGTCAGGGGGCTCTCATCGGTTGCGTTTACATACGTGAGTTCTGTTGACACCAGGCTTGCCGGTATCAGGGGAGCGAACGCAGAAGTGGTGGTAAGCTCATCAGATAAGTCACGACGTATGCAAGGCGAGATATTCAACGTCGACCCAGCCCAGGGGTTTGCCACGGAATCTTTTGATGAACAAGGTATTCCGTTTGCAGCAACAATTGAAGGGAAATTCAAGAGTCTCTTTGCCAAACGGCGTGTTGTGTTGGAAGAAGGGTCCGCACTATCGGTCGACACATCGAACGCACTGCAACTGAGCTCGGCGACCAAGATAGTGGTTGTTGGGGACGGAGACTTCATCCTTGATCGAAATCTCAACGGGTACGACAATATTTCCTTTGCGACAAGCCTTGTTGGGTGGCTTGTTGATGACAATGGTTTGCAGGCCATTCCAAAACGTGAAATAGCTGTTCAGCAATTAAACGAAGTCACCGATGCCACGAAATCGTTAGTGAAGTATATTAATTTTGCAATCCCTTCTGGGCTTGTGATTGTTGGGGGTCTGTTCCGCATGGCCGCAAGAACCGCACGTCGAAGGAAACATCAAAGCAATTTGTGAGAGTATCACCATGAAGAGAACAACGTATGTGTTACTGGGGACCCTGGTGACAATCATGGGAGTTGCATTCATTGTTGCCGTTCCCACCGGGCTGGAAGAGTCCACCTATGCCATGCCTGATATTCAACTTTCGTTTGATCCGTCGCAAATCGTGAGAATTGAGATCATACGGAACAATGCATACATGCGATTGGAGAGAATGCAGGGAGGTTGGAGAATCACCGAGCCTGTTGATCTTGCGGTTGATGGTAAGTCACTTGATCAGTTGTTGAAGGGAATTGCAAAATTCAGGCTGACGGGCCTTGTATCATCCAATCCCTCGAAGCAAGGCATCTTTCAGGTGAACGAACGGGGAACAAAGGTTGTGTTAACGAGTGAGGATGGGCGAAGCGTCCCACTGATTGTAGGGAAAGCGTCATCCCGCCAAAACCAGGCATTTGTTCGCCCCGCCTCTTCGAATACTGTGTACCTTGCCTATGGCGTAACACCGGCGATGGTAAACAGGGACCTTCTTGATTGGAGCGGGAGAAAAATCTACAAAACCGACTCCGAAACTATTAATTCCATCTCAGTCCAGCTTCGATCCGAAATCTTCTTTCTTCATCGCTCAGGAAATAACTGGACGTGCGAGGACCGTGAAATCCCCCACCCAATTATGTCCACACTGTTGAAGAATGTTTCCGATATCCAGGCAGAAGATTTTGTCGACACGACGTTCATCAACACAGGGTTGCCGTTGCTCAAGGTGGCGATCGCTGGTAGGGATCCCATTCGGCTGGAGTTCTTTGGTAGGGCGCTTTCCAGCGCAAAACTCTTTCTGAAAACTTCGGGTACCCCTAGCATGTTTGTTGTCAACAAGGCAACCATCGAAGGGGTAAATCGGCTGGCAGGTTTTCTTTCTGAGCCCGAGCAACAACCCGTCCCGGTTGAAGTTGCAAAAAAAGAAAAGGAAAAAGAAAAGGAGCCCCCGAAGGAAGTCGCCCTTGTTCCTGCATCAAAGAAACAGGAGATCCAGAAGCAGGAAGTTCAGCTTGTCCCGCAATCTACGTCACAAATGTCAAAAGGTCAGTCTGTAGCGGATGAGGGTGATCTTGTGGTTCACTCCGTTAAACGCGGCGAAACGCTTGAGTCAATAGCCGGGAAGTACACTGTAACAACAGATCAAATCAAGCGCTGGAACCAATTGCAAAAAGGAACTGTGTCGCCGGGGATGGAACTGTATGTTTTTGTAAAGAAGAAATAGAATTGTCTGGTGTTGAGACAAGGCAAGGGCTCTGAGAATTCAGAGCCCTTTTTCGTTCTTGTCGATGTACGAATGACTACAGTAGTGTGTAGCTCAACCCTATAGCCAATAGTTGTTTAATCTGTGTCCGCCGGGTGACAGTGACGTCATTAATCAGCACAATATTGAAGCTCGCATTGACGTAGTTGTTCACTTTTGCCAATATCGTGTTGTCATTGCGAACGATAATTTCATCAAGCGTTTTGAAGGGAGCAAAGAGCTCGAGCTTGGATGTGAACTGCAGATTCTCCGCGAATTTCCAGTCGACATCGGTTACCGATTCAAATCCACCGTTCACTTTTACCTTCTCTATTTTGGTTGTCGAGGGATCGTCGGAATAGACGGTGAAAGCAGATGTCAGTACCTCACGCACCCCAACCCCCACTCTTGTTACTACTTCGGGTACAGGTTTGTATGCAGCGCCCAGACTTTGCGTAAGGTAAGCCGGATCGAAGAACTTTGAGACCGCGGTCTTGTTCCCGAGAATGTCGTACTCATAACCTTTTGTAAACTGGGACCGTAGCGTTGCTGATGCGTAAGGGTTAATGTATGTCCATAATTTGTATATCAGCAGTGATTCGAGGTAGAGTTCGTCATTCGTTTTCCTGACTCCCTGGTTTTGAAGTTTCGTCTGTCCAAATGCAAATTTGTACGAATTGGACCAGTTGGTCATTTCCATGTCTTGTGTCGAGCTCCCATTCGCCCAAACCGTATAGGCAAGAGCGTTCTCGCCGCCCGCTGCCCAATCCTTGAATGACACCTGGGACAAATTCAAACCGCTTGTGAGGTTGTGCGTCCAGCCGTATTGTTTTGTGGAATCCTGTTTCAGTTTGGCTGCTCGTTCACGGAATTCTTTTTCACGTTCGTCTTCTTGAGCATAACCATGTGCTGCAAAACAGACCAGAAGAAAAAAAAGAGCACATTTCATATTCAAACCCCTTAGTGATAAAATGTCGTGTTGGTAATTCACAGGAAAACCCGAACGGAATTGTCCGTGTAATGGTTCATCGCCGCTCCAAATTAGCAAATGTCCTCAATTCATGCAACTACTTTAGACCCAAAGCACCACGGGAGGTTTGGAAGAAGTCGGTTGAGATAATCGTGATTCATCGCTTGTGGCGGAAGTCTCTTGACATGATACGACGGTTGATGTATATTCACTGGCGTTTGCTGCTTCTTGCGATTGGCTTCTCAAAACTCATCCAAGTTTCCCGAGATGTTAATGCAGTTCCGAAACAGATCAGCAAAACGGTCGAGCGGATCATCATCAGGTCTGACGTTGTGAAAACCAAACAGATTGCCTTTGTTACGTCCAGAGAATATCCTGACCTTACCGCAGATGATCGGGTTGCCGGTGAAGGACTGGCATCGGAGGGTGTTCGCGTTGTCCCTGCAATCTGGAACGAACCTTCGATAAGTTGGGAAATATTCGATTTGATCATTGTCCGGTCTTGTTGGGATTATTACAAACATCCGGAGACATTTCGGGAGTGGATCAATTCGATGGATGGTTTTCCGGTCTGGAACAGGCCGGAAATTCTCCGCTGGAACATGGAGAAAGGGTACCTCTTTGATCTCGAGCGAAAAGGTATTCGGATTCCCCGTACGATCATTCTCCCGAATGGCGATCAATTCGATGCGCATTTGATCCATGAGCGCATGGGAATGGACTATGTGGTCATTAAGCCGGCGATCTCGGCATCAGCATGGCAGACTTGGAAATGCTCTCTTATCGATTTGTCCGGGGACGACAGAAGCAGGCTGAAGGATCTCAGTACATATGCCGACATCATTGTGCAGGAGTTCATGCCAGAGATTGTCGCAAACGGAGAATGGTCTTTTGTTTTCTTCGGTGATTCGTTCAGTCATGCTGTTCGGAAGTATCCGAGACAGGATGACTTTCGCGTGCAGAAGGAAATGGGAGGAAGCTATCATTTTGCCCAAAGTCCTCCTGCTCACCTTATCTTACAAGCGCAGAAGATTGTGGATATCTTTGGCGAAGAGCTCCTCTATGCGAGGGTTGATTGTATTGAACGGAATGGGGAACTGATTCTCGTTGAGCTTGAACTCATCGAGCCTCAGCTCTTTTTCGATGTTCACCCCGAAGGCGTGCGACGATTCATGGAGCGACTACGCCAGTTGGTGTCTTAATGAATGGTATGGGGCGTATTAGCAACGCCCCCACATATCAAGCGGTTTATTTCTTGAAGAGTTTTTTGAAGAACTCCTTCATTTCCGCCCAGGATTGTTTATCCGCTTTTTCATTGTAGGCGATTGGCAGGTTGAATTTTTTTCCCAACTCTGTCGCGTCGGGGTTGGTGAAGCCGTGTATTGCCCCTTCGTAGTTAATAAACTTGAATTCCCCTCCAGCCGCTTTCATTTCAGCTTTGAAATTCTTAATGTCGTCTGTTGAGATAAATTTGTCATCGGCTCCGTTGCACACAAGTATCTTTGCTTTGACTTTACCTTTTTCCGCGGGTGCTGAGGTTGCAAGGCTTCCGTGGAAGCTAACAACACCCTTTACGTCTGCACCAGCACGCGCCATATTGAGGACCACGCCCCCACCGAAACAATATCCAATTGCCCCGATACGTGCGGGGTCGACTGATTCATCATTTTTCAACAAATCCAATGCTGCCATGAATCGGGCTTTCATCACAGGCATGTTCTTGGAAACTTCGCTTGAGAACTTACCGGCGTCGTCGGGATGGTCTGCCTTCTTGCCATTGCCATACATGTCGACCGCCAGTGCGACATAACCCAATCCGGCCAGCATCTCGGCGCGCCTACGTGCATACTCATTGTGTCCCCACCACTCATGTACAACAAGCACGCCTGGACGTCTGCCTTTGATTTTATCATCATAAGCAATGTAGCCTTTCAGGGTGATGCCGTCAGCGGAATACTCGATTGGCTTGCCAACAACTCCAGCGCGCGACATGACGACACCCATGCACATAAGTGCAAACAATGCGAGACGCATCTGAAACCTCCTCTTAAATGTGGACCAAAAGTGTTAAGTAATGTGTAGCGGAGTCTGCCTAAAAATAGTGAATTGCATTCGCAAGCGCAATTGTGAAACTGTCGAACCCTTATTCACCAGTTGAGATACACGTAATAAATTGTTAGCTTGAGAGCACCGGTCGTAGCCAAATACATGTGGTGAAAGCATCGTGCATCGTTGGAAGAGACTCTATTGCGTTACCATATTCTTGGTTCTGAGTGTTAGTGCTGCGATTGCTCAACATAGTGGCAAGAATCAAAAAGTTGCGGTGCAGATTAAGTTGGAGCAGGATCGAGTGCGCGCTGGTTCGACAGGGTTAGCCATACTGATTCTTGATATTCAAAAGGGTTGGCACATAAATTCCACGACCCCTTCTGATGAAAGCCTCATTGCCACGTTAGTGGAGGTAAAACAAATAGATGGCATTGGCAGCATTAGTATCGGCTACCCCGAGGGCATTCGGCGACAATTTGACTTTTCAGAGACTCCTCTTGATGTGTACGAGGGGACAATCCAAATACCAATAAAATTCAGTGTTGCAACTACTATGAAGCCGGGCACGTATTCAATTCCACTTGTGGTTCATTACCAGGCGTGCAGCACCAACATCTGCATGGCGCCCGCATCTGCACAGGTCAACTTCCACCTCCAGGTGGTGTCAAAAAAAGGACGCATTTCCCGCATCAACAAAGAACTTTTTGAGGGTCTTGAGGTGCACAAATAATAGCAGCGGATCACACACTTTTGATTGAAAGGAAGATACCATGAAGAGGTTTATATTTTTGATGCTCGTAGTTACAATAGCGTCGCAACATCCGTTGTACTCGCAGCAGGATACTGTGGCGTTTCGAGCAGCATCCGGTACCCCAACTCCTTCCGAAAAAATCCGCGCCCTTGAGGAGTTTGTCAAACAGTATCCTGAAAGTAAATTCAAAGGCAAGGCATTCGATGGGTTGTTTGATTTGTATCTGGAACAGGGCAATGAATCCGGTTCAGTAAATGCGGCAAGCAAGTTTCTGGAAACCCTCCCTTCGGATGCGCGGATGAACTCGTATAACCGGTTCGCCTATGCTCTTGCAACAAAAAATATCGGCCTTGATTCAGCGCTCGCGTATGCTGTCCGCGCTGAAGAGATTGCACAGGCTGCGAAGTCCAGATCGCTTCATGCCATTCAGGATACGCGTGCATACGTGTTGTACCGTCTGGGAAAGTTTGCAGAGGCTGAGCAATTGCAACGTACGGCAATGAAGGGAAACGAAGACGATCCGGAGTATCTGGGCCACCTTGCACTTTATGAAAAGGAAAACGGTAAACTACAGGACGCCCTCTCGGCTATGTCGAAAGCATTGTTCTTGGGTGCCGAACCTGAAATGAAGGAGCAATTTCTTGCCTGGATCACAAATGCTGAAACAGAGAAAACAAAACAGGAGGGGTTGAAGAAGTCGGTCGTTATGTCGACTGTCCATTCTTTCATCGACACGATCAAGGGGACCAATCGGACCGCTGCAAGAGCTAATGCTGCTGTGTTGATGGCGGATCTTAGTGTTGATCTTACAACCGCGCAGAAATGGGCAGAGGCTGCAGAGCGTACTTTGAACAAGCGCTCTTCAGTCTCAGAAGTTATCACATACAATGAGAGCCTTTCCCTTGTGCTCGTGGCACAAAAGAAATACAAAGAAGCTCTTACGCGCCTTAGTGCCATCGAAGACTTTGTCGATCCGTACGACCTAAGATATTGGAAAACGCTTGGGAGTACTTATGAGCAGTTGGGTGACACCCACAGTGCAATCCATGCTTACATGCAAGGACTTGTACCAAGAAACGACAAACAAATACGCAGTATGCTTGAGGCACTTTGTACGAAGGAACATGCCGCCCTTTACGACATTGACAAAGCACTTGATTCATTGAAGCAGTCAAATGCAAGCTTCGATCCCGGCCACTATGGGAAGAGTGCAACGCCGGCGGGAAAGGTGATTCTCGCGGAGCTGTTCACGGGAGCGGAGTGTGGACCCTGTGTAGGTTCCGATATTGCGGTTGATGCGCTTGGCGAATACTATCCCCGGTCGGCAGTGGCGATTGTTGAATACCATGTTCACATTCCAGGCCCGGACCCGATGACGACAAATGAATCGTGGGACCGTTATAAGCTATATGATAGCCAGGGAACGCCGACAATCGTTATTGATGGGAAGGAATCCATGATTGGTGGCGGATCGAAGTTCGTAGCGAAGAACCGGTTCGGTGTTTACCGGTATGCGATACAGAAAGTTGAAGCGGACAAACCGAGAATAAATCTATCGTTGAATGTTAAGGATGAGCAGGACAATATTACTGTTGAGATACAGGTGGCACGTACCAAGGTATCTGCTGGCGCTGCGACACCTGTTTTACATATTGCTCTAGTGGAGCGTTC
>JBGPGQ010000014.1:0-20299 GCA_041483995.1 Bacteroidota bacterium | reverse complement strand
GAATGTGAATGCAACGTTCTTGAATTCATCATTGAAACACCGGACGGAGAAATTCAGTCCGGTTCCGGCGTAGTTGTGTCGAGAAAAATTTCCAGGATAGGGCGGATAGACTGCGGGACCAATCCGCTCGTCCTCGGTCATTTCTCCTGGAAAATATTTCACCAGTACCGCGCTAGGCATGAACCGCCATTGCGAGTCTTGATCCTGCGAAAACGTTAATGCTGGTCGGAAGAGTGCTAGAAGAACACTTCCAAGAATGAAGTATTTCACTTTCATACTCGCCTCCATTGGAAATTTATTGCTCATTGAACATTATTCGTTGTTGTTATACTACCTCCACCCTGCTCTGGTCGCCAATCATAAACCTGTGGACCCGCGGCTTGCCGACCGCTTCAACAACTTCAACATCATTACCAAGAATGCTTCCCTCAAGACGGATGCCAACATTAAGAACCTTGCAATCTCGCAGGACGATACTGTATTCAATCTCGCTGTGGCGAATTTCAGTCCGATCACCGATGGAAGTAAATGGTCCAATGTAGCTGTTTTCGATAACACATTGCTTTCCGATAATGACCGACCCTCTCACTTTGCTGTTGATGATCTGCGCGCCTTTTTCGATCACAACCTTACCCGCGACATCCGAGAGAGAGTCGATAGTCCCATCGTTGTGCGGTGTAATGTTATCAAGAATGAGCCGGTTGGCTTCCAACAAATCGGCAGGCTTGCCGGTGTCCTTCCACCATCCCGTAATTTCCGTGTAGCCAACATTGAAACCCTTGTCGATAAGATACTGATGGGCATCGGAGATTTCAAGCTCACCCCGCGCACTCGGCTTCAACGCTTTCACAGCTTCAAAGATGTGATGATCGTATAGATAAATTCCCGCAACAGCATAGCTGCTTTTCGGAACTTTCGGTTTTTCTTCAATGCTGATGATCCGTCCGTTCTTAATATCCGGAACGCCGAAACGTTCAGGGTCTTTCACTCTTGAAAGAGTCAAGAAGCAGTTGCAAGCGCTTTTCTCGAACTCATCTCTAAACCTCTTGATTCCACCAACGACCATGTTATCGCCAAGATAAAAAACAAACTTATCCTTTCCGATAAACTTCTCAGCAAGTGCCACAACTTGCGCCAGACCACCTGGGGTTTCCTGTGGAATGTACGTAATCTTCACACCCCACTTGGAACCGTTGCCGACGTATTCTGGAACTTCCAAACTATCGGCGTTATGTACTATTCCAATTTCCTTGATGTCCGCGGCAACTGCAGCCTCAATTGCATAATAGAGAATTGGCTTGTTCGCAATGGGAATAAGGTGTTTGTTCTGAGTGTGCGTGATCGGACGAAGTCGAGTGCCGCGTCCACCACTCGCTATAAGAGCCTTCAATGTATCTCCTGGGTATGTAGGTTCGTATTCATGTGAGTTGTGATGAGATCAAGAAGAGCATGCTCCTGCGACTCAGTGATCGACCCTTTTGTAGCAGCAAGCTTGACCGTTTCCGTGGAGAGCAATCCAAAGTACGGAAGAAGCTGCGGTGCGTAAGAACGAATCGCATCAAAATGACTTGCCACAGTCTCCGTCCCGCCCCGCGCAATGGGGCCACTAAGAGCCTTCGCCGGCGACGTCAGCTCGATGTTATGAAGAGTCGCTAAAATGATGGGCTTGAATATCGGGTAGAACTTTTTTTGTCCGGGTTGAAACACATTCACCATTTGCTCTAATATCGAAAGAACCGTGGTAATGTGGTTGGAAGCAAGGACGCATGCAGCATGATAGAATGCCCGCATCTCCGGTTTGATTTCCACCACTTTCCCATTAAGTTTCCGCGCAAGCAATCTTGCAACACGCAAAGCCTGCATGGAACCATCAACGCCATAATAAATCCCACGGGCACTCTCAAGAATATCTCTCGGTGCAAAATCACGGGGAAAGGTTTGCAGCGGATGAAACGAAAACACCGTCGCTCCCCTTTGTCGCAACGGTTCCAATGCCTCCGCGGTAAGCATCCCGGAGGCATGACAGACAGCAAGCCGTTTGAATTTCAACAAACCAAGAGATGCAAGGCTCTCTGCAACCCCTTCAACTGCACCGTGTGGTGTTGCAACAAGAACGAGATCTGTTGTTGGAGGAATTGAGTCAAGTGAGGTCGAAACATTCTTGCACCGAAGAAACTTTCCCGCCCGTTGTGCAGATCCCTTGGTTCGTGAAACAACGCAGGTTATCGTTCCACCTCCATCAAGGAGAATCCTGCCCAGCACCGAACCGACCTTACCTGCCCCTACAATCGCATACTTACGCATAGGCAACTGCGGAAAGATAACCAACGACCTTTTCATAGTCGCCCGTCACGTCACCTGAGTTGCAATGATGAAGTATTTCCATCTTGTTGACGCCAAGACTATTGAGCGCCGTCATCACTGCAACGGTTGGTCCTCCGCCACATGCTTCTGTCTTTCCAGTTTCCAAATCGCTCATTAACTGTTCAAAATCAAACCTTCGAATGTCATCGATCATCACACTGTCAATCCCGTCTGCGATGTTCGCCGGGTGGTAGTGTGAAAGGTCCGTACTCGCAATAAGTAATGCGCTTTAACCTTCCAACAATAACCCCAATGCTTTTCCCAGTTCCACGCAATAGGATCGCTTTTGGTCTCCAATAACAATTGGAAGGAACGAAAATGATGACAATACCGATTGTAAAAACGGAAGCTGTACTTCCACCGCGTGCTCGGCCCCATGTCCCTGGTAGGACAACCGTACACATTAGGATATCTCCAAGAGCTTTGTTCTCAATTTTTTGTTCACCATTACACTGCCTAGTGGAGTCCTGTACCCTTCTCCTGGATATACCGACACACCATCGAAATACTCACGATGGCTTGGAGCAACAATCACAACTACATCACATTGCTGTCCCTGCAACTGGGCAAAGCCATGAGCGGATGTAACTCCTGAATACATGTACCCCGCATGCGGCAGAATCATTCCCCGGATGGGGGCTGGGATACTCCTTGTGACCGTCCGATCAAGGAGCTTCTTGATTTCTCTTTTCAATTCCACAGACTCAGAAGGATAGAACCCTCCACACACAGCACATGGTCGATATGTGTCAGACATAGAGGCCTAAGGACGGGTTACATCAGCTTCTTGAACTACCTCGGCGGTGAAGACATATACTTTTGCGTTCGGATCCTTCCACGCATACGTTCCTAATCCTGCCTTCTTCGCTACAGCGTTAAGAAATGTCTCTCTCTCCAATTGGTGTTCGACTGCAACCTGGGGTAGTAGCAAACCTCGCATCCCCCCGAGTTCAAGAACTACACCATGAACTCCTATAACAATCTCGTTAATACTCGATATTCTGATTAATGGTGAGAGGATGGAAATCTCGATGTCAATTTGATCCAACTCGAACACAGATAGCGGCTGAAAGCGCGGGTCTTCGGTTGCGGCTTTTCCCGCAACCTCTTCCACAACTTCAGACAAAGGGCGAGCCGACTCAATATACCCGATACAACCACGCAGTTGGTGGTCAAGACGAAGAGTAACAAATGCCCCGCATTGCTGCGACAATCGCTGGTGGACAACTGAACGCGTGGGAGACCGTCCACGGCGGCGAACAAGAGTCTCAATTGCATCGCGTGCAATCACCAGCAACTCCCGCTTCTCTTCATTGGTCAACATGATCGAGAGCCACCATTGTGTATCGAAACGTAACCAATTAAAAGGTGACTTTCAAGACGCCTCCTTCCTTGATTCTCTTGCAATGCTTGACTACATTGCTCCTGTAGAACACCAGTTGTACTCAACGATTTACTCCCAAGGTTGCGTTCAGTATGTCTTTGATGGTTAGTATTTCCGGGATTCGGGGAATTGTCGGAGAAAGCTTAACACCCGAGGTTCTCGTACAATATGCCGCTGCATTCGGTGAATACTGCAAGCAAGTGAGCCCGTCCAATCCGGAAGTAATTATCGGACGCGATGGAAGAAGCACGGGCAAGATTCTTGCAAATATTGTATCATCGACGTTGCTTTCCACTGGAGTCAATGTCCGCGCTCTGGGTATTTGTCCAACTCCTACAGTGCAAATGGCAGTGGAAAAAAGGAGCGCAGCAGGCGGAATCTCTGTTACCGCAAGCCATAACCCGGCTGAATGGAATGGCATGAAGTTCGTTGCACCCTCGGGCATGTTTCTTGATGCGGAAGAAAACAAACAGTTGTGGGCACTTGCAGCCAATAAGCAGACACGATATGCACACTGGCAATCATTGGGCAAGCATATCACCGACGAATCATGGATCCGCAAGCATATCGATGCCGTGCTGTCCCTACGTTACATCGACAGAGACAAAATCAAGCGGCGCAAATTCAAGATCGTGCTCGATTGTATCAATGCCGCGGGAGGAGTCATTGTTCCTACACTTCTCCGAGAGTTGGGATGTGATGTCATTGAAATGAACTGCGATGTGAGCGGCGTCTTTGCACACACACCGGAACCCATCCCTGAAAACCTGACCGACCTCGCAGCAAGAGTGAAGGCTGAGAAAGCCGACCTTGGCATTGCCATTGACCCTGATGGCGACAGGCTTGTCCTTATTACAGAAAAGGGGGAGCCATATAGCGAGGAATATACAATCGCGTCCGCTGTGAAGTTTGTGCTCACAAAGGAAGCTGAGTTGGGTCATACATATAGTCAGTCCGTGGTCGTCAACCTTTCCACCACAAGAGCAATTGATGATATTGCAGCCCTGCACGGAGCGAAGGTGTTTCGTACGCCCGTCGGCGAGATCAACGTTGCAAAAAAGATGAAACAAATTGGCGCAATTATTGGAGGCGAAGGAAGCGGTGGTGTTATACTTCCTGCCGTTCATCTTGGACGGGATGCCATCGTTGGCGTTGGGCTTATCCTGCAAATGCTCGCTGAGTTCGATGGCACAATTTCACAACTGAAAACCACTCTTCCGCAATACTCAATTTCAAAAGCAAAGATGGAGTTGAAGAACTCTTCACCTGATGAAGTCCTACAGTCACTTCGCACCTCCCACAATGGCAATGGCCAGATAAATACGGACGATGGATTGAAGTTCGACTTTGCCGATCACTGGCTCCACCTGAGAAAATCAAACACAGAACCGATCATTAGAATTATCGCTGAAGCAAAAACAATGGAGCAGGCAACTTCTGCAGTCGAGAAGATGAGAAAAGAAATCGCATCGCTGAATACATAAGAGCAATGTATACATGAGCCTAACTCTCTATTTCCTGCGCCACGGACAGACGCCATTCAGCCGGGACAACGTTTTTTGTGGATCAGGTCTCGATCCGGACTTAACGCAAGAGGGCGTGGAAATGGCAAATGCTTTTGCCGCCACGTATCGTTCTCTACGCTGGAATACTGTGTACGCAAGCCCGATGCAGCGAACCGTGATGACGGCCCAGCCCATCTGTATCGCGCTTGGCATCACAATGGAATTGAGGGATGATCTCAAGGAAATCGGATACGGTAAATGGGAGGGAAAAACGGTTGCTGCAATCGATCGAGAACATCATGACGACTACATTCGCTGGTCGGCGGACCCGGCTTGGTGTGCTCCAACTGAAGGAGAACCGGCGGTGGAAATAGCACGACGAACGCTCAAAGTGATTGAGGAAATACGAGAACGGTTCACCGATGGAAACGTTCTGGTTGTTTCACATAAAGCAACGATCCGGATTATGTTGTGCGGTCTGCTCGGTATCGATGTCGGACGTTTCCGCTACAGGCTTGCCTGCCCGGTAAGCTCGCTCAGTGTAGTGGAATTCGGCGGGCAGGGTCCGTTGCTTCGGGTTTTGGCCGACCGCAGTCATCTTAACGAGCGGTTGCGTTCGTTGCCGGGAACATAATTTGTTATTCACCCACAAGCATCAGAAATCAATTATTCATCAATAACCTCTCATCTCCCTCAACCAAATGCTTCTCTGCAAAGTAACAGGAACAATTGTCGCGACCCAAAAAAAAGAGTCCCTCAGGGGCAAGAAAATACTGATGGTACAGCCAATCATGCTTGATGGCAATTCCCTCGGACGCGACCTGCTGGCACTGGATACTGTCGATGCAGGTGTAGGAGACACAGTTCTGGTAGTACAGGAGGGCCAGGCAGCAGCCCAACTACTAAAGCGTACGGACGTTCCGGTACACAGCATAATTGTTGCAGTTGTTGATGGGTTGGACGTTGTGGAATAGCTCAACCGATGGATCACACAATAGATTTCAATGTCCGCGATCTTCTCATCCTCTCGAGTATTCGGGGAATAGGCCCAAACCGCTTACGAGCCATTGTTTCACATTTCGGCAACACAAACGCGATCTCCAAGGCCAGCTCAAGACAACTCTGTTCGATCGAAGGTATTGAACGCAAACTTGCTCAAACAATCGTCAATTTCTATCGGGATTCCGGACCGGCACGCGCAAAACGCCATGTGAACGAACAGCTCTCCCGCCTGAATAAGGTGAATGGTCGCATCATAACTTTCTGGGATAAGGAATACCCCGAGAATCTGAAGAAAATATATGATGCGCCCCCCTTTCTGTTTGTTCGTGGTAAACTCGATGAGACTGATAAATACTCCATTGCAATTGTTGGAACGCGAGCTCCAACACAGTCTGGCGTCCAGCTCGCCGAGAAATTCGCCTCCGGGCTTTCCCAGTTTGGTATTCCTACCGTCAGCGGCTTAGCACGAGGGATTGACACCATCGCTCATCAAGCAACACTCAAGAATGGAGGAAGAACAGTCGCTGTCATCGGTTCCGGTATCGATATCATCTATCCTCCAGAAAACAAACAACTTGCTGAACATATCATTGAACAGGGTGCCATTGTCTCCGAATTTGAAATGGGAACAACACCCGATCCCGGCAATTTTCCCCGAAGGAATCGCATCATCAGTGGAATTGCCCTGGCAACACTCATAGTTGAAACCGGCATCGATGGTGGCGCGATGATCACAGCAACAACTGCTCTTGACCAAAACCGCGATGTTTTTGCAATACCAAGCGCGGTAACTGAAAAACGGAAGAGCGGAACGAACCTGCTCATCAAGGAGGGCAAAGCCTCTCTTACAGAGACTGTCGAAGACATTATTTCTGAACTTGCACCAAGACTCAAGCGAATTCTCAAAAATCAGGAAACGCAAAGAACCCCTCCCCCTCCCGACCTCACTCTGTTCGAGCACCAAGTGTACGATGCGATGGGTGACGAGCCGATCCATATCGATGCACTCGCGGACCGGTCTTCACTGCCAACATCCGATGCACTCGTTCAACTTCTCTCTTTGGAATTTAAGGGAGTGGTGAAACAAATGCCGGGAAAAAATTTTGTAAAGACATGAGCAGAGAAGAACCGCTTTTCTCTTTGGCGGAAAATCAGTATCTTAACACGTCCTGTGACACCTGGAGCAATCGATGTTCATAATAGGGAAAGTTGCTGTTGATGACTCCGTAGGTGATGCTTCTTTCTGCTGTGACTTGAAGAAATGCAAAGGCGCCTGCTGCTGCATAGATGGTGGGCGAGGGGCGCCACTGGAAGACGATGAGGTGCTGGAAATCGAGAAAGCGTACCCAGCCATAAAGCACTATCTCAGCGAGAACAGCATCCGCACAATTGAACAATCAGGACTGTATGAAGGCTCCGCAGGCAATTTTGCAACAACATGCATTGAGCAACGTGATTGCGTTTTCGTGTACCGTGATGGTGATATAGCCAGGTGCAGTTTTGAAAGAGCATTCGAACAAGGAACAATTGATTGGAGAAAACCTATTTCGTGTCACCTTTTTCCAATTCGTATCCAAAAACTCGAGCAGGACTTTCTCCATTATGAACAAATTGATGAGTGTAGCGCCGGAAGGACAAGTGGTGAACTCCATAAAACGAAGCTGTACGATTTCTTGAAGGAACCTCTTGTCCGCAAATATGGCGATGCCTGGTACAAAACGTTCCTTTCACATTGCGAAACCAAGATGGCAAAGCACTAAGCTGTTATGCTGAATATCTCTCTCCAACATAGGATGTTGATGAAGTTGTCGCCTCAACAGGTACAATACCTGAAGATGCTACAGCTCCCGACGCTGGCGCTTGAACAGAAGATCAAAGCGGAACTCGAAATGAATCCTCTTCTTGAGGAGGGCTTCGAGGAAGAGATTGAAGTCGCACAGGAACAGGATGAACCTTCCAAGGAAGATCTTCCATCTGATGGTACGGAAGTCGAAAAGGTTGAGGACCTGAAGCAAAAGGATGAGGATACGTACACCATCGACGATTATATGAATGATGATAACTCAGGATACAAGGCAAAAGAACGTTTTGACGATGACGAACGTGACGAAATGCCAATGGCTGATACTGTGCCATTGTACCATAAGTTGCTGGAGCAATTCAATCTCCTAGATCTAGACGATGACGAAATTCTCATAGGGCAGGAAATTATTGGCAACCTTGATGAAGATGGTTATCTTCGACGCGACCTTACTGCGATTGTGCAGGATCTCAATCTCACGAACAACACAAACATCGCATTGGAAAAGGCCGAATCCGTTCTCAAACGGATACAACAGCTTGACCCCGTCGGCGTCGCTTCGCGAACATTACGGGAATGCCTGACAGTACAACTCGAATCCTCAAACTTTGATATCGACCTGAAAAACGCCGCACTGCGAATTCTAAATGAGTTCTACGAAGAATTCACCATGCGTCATTTCGAAGAAATCGCCAAGAAGCTGTGCATAAATCTGGATGAGTTGAAACGCGTGGTCGAAATCATTCAACACCTTAACCCAAAACCGGGCGAAGGGGAATTTACTCCACACGAGAATTACATCGTGCCGGACTTTATCGTAACACAATCAGAAGATGATTTTATCATTACACTTAATGATCGTAACATACCTCCTCTCCGCATCAACAAAAAATACAAGGAGTTGATGTCAAAGCGCAAGAAAAACGGTGTGTCCGTCGAAGCAAAAGATTTTATCCGTCAACGATTCGAAGCCGCCAAGTGGTTTATCAGCTCAATCTACCAGCGCCGGGAAACAATGCTGAAAGTGATGCGGACAATTGTGGAAAAACAGCGGACATTCTTTGAGACGGGAGAAGGTCTGAAACCAATGATCTACAAGGATATTTCAGAAGTTATTATGATGGACATTTCCACAATCAGCCGCGTAGTGAACAGCAAGTTCGTTCAAACCGACTATGGTGTTTTTTCATTGAGACATTTCTTCAGCGATTCGATCAGTACCACAGACGGCGAAGAAGTATCAAACAAAGAAGTCAAGAACAAGCTCAAACAGCTTATCGACACTGAGGACCCTCTGAAGCCCCTCAGCGATCACAAGCTTGCGGAATTATTGAATACACAGGGGTTGAACATTGCTCGTCGCACCGTTGCCAAGTATCGCGAGGCAATGCTGATTCCTGTCGCCCGCCTCAGGCGAAAACTCACATAACGTTTTCCTACAACACAACCATGGTTGAAACTATACGCGCAACAACCGTCATCGGTCTCAGTTACAAAGGCCAAACGGTCATGGGATCAGACGGACAAGTAACCGTCGGCCAAACTGTTATGAAACATAAATCAAAGAAGGTGCGTACTTTGCACAATGGTACGATCCTCGCCGGATTTGCAGGCGCCGCTGCCGATGCATTTACCCTCTTCGGCAAGTTTGAGGACAACCTTGAAAAGTATCGCGGTAATCTTGAACGGGCAGCGGTAGAGCTCGCAAAAGAGTGGAGAACCGATAAGTACCTTCGCCAATTGGAGGCATTGCTTGCCGTCTTGAGTACGGAAAAATCGTTGGTAATTTCCGGCACCGGGGAAATCATCGAGCCCGATGACGGTATCCTTGCGATTGGCTCAGGAGGAAGTTTCGCTCTTGCTGCAGCCCGGATGCTTGTGAAACACTCGAACCTCTCAGCAAGAGACATCGTGGAACAATCGCTTCATACAGCAGCAGATATTTGTATCTACACGAACCACAATCTTACCATTGAACAACTCTGACGTTCTCCCACATATCCAGACAGCAGTGAGCTTGACAAATCAGATACAGGAACTGACTCCAACACAAATTGTGAGGGAATTGGACAAGTATATTATCGGGCAGAATAATGCAAAGAAGTCTGTTGCCATTGCGCTAAGAAATCGCTGGCGACGTCTTCAAGTCCCATCAGGCCTGCGCGAAGAGATCATGCCAAACAATATTATCATGATCGGTCCGACGGGTGTCGGCAAGACCGAAATCGCACGTCGGCTTGCTAAACTTTCCAATGCCCCGTTTATCAAGGTGGAAGCCTCCAAGTTCACTGAAGTGGGATATGTTGGAAGAGACGTCGAATCAATTATCCGTGACTTGACAGAGTATTCCGTCAACATGGTAAAAGCCGAGAGACGCGTGGAGGTCAATGATAAAGCCAAGGAACTGAGCGAAGAGCGGATACTTGAGATACTGATACCACCAACACGCAAACGCACACAAAGCACTCTTGACAACTCCGTGCAAAGCATTGATGAAGGCGAAGAAAACAAAGCCACGCGGGAAAAATTCCGGGAACGTCTCAGAGCCGGACAACTTGAGGACAAAACCATCGAACTTGATGTCCCGGCAAGCAATGCACCTCTGATGCAAGTCATCGGCCCGATGAACCTCGAAGAGATGGGTGTTAACCTGCAGGATATGTTTGGCAGCTTGATGCCGAAGAAAATGAAACGGCGCAAAACAACCGTTGCCGAAGCACGGGTGATCCTTGCGAACGAAGAAGCGCAAAAGTTGATCGATCACGACGCTGCTACAAAGGAAGCGCTCCACCGGGTTGAAAACTCTGGCATTGTTTTTCTGGATGAGATTGACAAGATCGCGGGTAGCAAATCCCAAACTGTCGGCCCGGATGTCTCCCGCGAAGGTGTGCAGCGCGATCTCCTGCCCATCGTGGAAGGCTCAAATGTAATGACGAAGTATGGAATGGTGAAAACAGATCATATCCTTTTCATCGCTTCGGGCGCGTTTCATGTGTCCAAACCCTCTGATCTGATTCCGGAACTTCAGGGTCGCTTCCCTATTCGCGTTGAACTGGATAGCCTCACCGAAGAAGATTTTGTTAAGATACTTACGGTCCCGCAGAACGCATTGATTAAACAATACACCGCTTTGATCGAAACAGAGGGGATGAAGGTGTTATTTCAGGAAAGCGGAATCAAAGAAATCGCAAAGATTGCCAACGAAGTAAACGAACAGGTTGAGAACATTGGAGCCCGACGTCTCCACACAATCATGACGACACTGCTTGAAGACATCTTGTTCGACGCCCCGGAAAAAATCGAATCGAAGTCGATCATTGTCGATCAGAAGCTTGTCCAATCAAAACTCTCCAGCATTGTGAAAAACCGCGACCTGAGCAGATTCATCCTGTAGAATTCAGCCGATCTTTGCCACCTTAGAGCTTCAACTGCATTCCCATCGCCACTGAGCCGTACGAAAAGCTCCTCGGAACGAACAACCATGATACATTCTCAGACGATAGATCAAAACTGAATGCACTGAAGTTCAGACCAAAGCCAAATGCAATGTTGACCTTGTCTGTCCCACCGAATGAAGCACCAGTCCTCAACGGTAGCCATGGTAGTGGAGAGTATTCAACGCCGAGAGAGACCCGGGGATTCGTTGATAAGCTGGGAGTGTTTCCAAAACCCTGGTTGTAGTCAAGAGCGATCAACAGCTCACCCGGAATTTCCGTCACATCCGGCAATTTGTTTACTTTAAGTGCCACTCCAAGCCGGAGAGTCGTGGGCAGTGGAGTGCTAAAGGAGCCAACGGATCTCTTCCTCCCGCGGATAGCACTCTCAATCGCATCCCTCTGGTCACCTCGTAGCGGATCATCAACAAGCAATGTGGTATCGGCATAAGTTTCCTTGGTATTTCCCGTCCATTTCATAAAGCCCACATCAGTTACGCTAATTCCGCAGGACAAATAATTTGTCACGATTCCTGTCATACCTATGTCGAATGCAAAGCCCGTCCCGGCATGGTCAGGAAATAGCGCATAGTCCTTAAGCAATCTATTCTTGAACGGATCGTCCCCTGCACTTTTCGCGAGAAAATCAACGGTTCCAGATAACGTACCCTCTTGAGTAGTATTCAGTGTCGCATCAAAACGCTGAATTTCATAGTAGGCGAAGCCATGAACTAACTTTACACCAACGCCGCCCACGAGTTGCTTAAGGAAGGAAACTTTAGGAAGCTCCATTCCAAATGACAACGAATACTCGCGTACCCACGATGCTGCCACGGCCGCACCGCTAAAATCATATGACGATCCAGGAGTATTGCCATTGAGAATAAAATTGACATAATCGCGCGGCACATTTGCTGATGCACCAAGCTCATCGGTCACAGTAAACGCTATTGTTCCTGTGCCATCAAGATGCAATGATGCACCGATAATCTGCGCATCAACATTGGCTCTGTTGCTTGCAATATCGGCACTAAAAGCACTGAGGATTCGCTGTTTGTCATTCTCATTCAGATATCTTCCCACTCGACCACTGTCTGTTTGAACACCGGTAAAATACGTGGTGTACAAATCGTAATCGAGAAATTCACTGCCGAAGTGGATCCCAAAAGGAAGAATTCTTAATGTTACTGTATTCTCGTCTGAAAGAGCAAGATTAGCGGGGTTGATTCCCACAGCATCGAGCCCTCTCGAAGTTGCTGTGTAGGTTCGCGCCATCCCCATGCCGCGAACATTTGCTCGCTCACCACCTGCAAACAATGATGAACCAAAACTTGTAATACAGACCGCCAACAGGCAGAAATGAATGCGCATCATTGGTTCACCCTTGTTGAGAGTTGTGACCAAATGCGTATCCGGATATAGTCGGTTGTCTTGAAGCTCACCGCCGGACTACCCGGAGTCGTTTGCAATGTAACAAAGTATGTCAGTAACTCTGCCGGATTAAACTGTCTAACTTCTTGTTGATTGAGTTCGAATGTAGCTGCACTACGCGCAGGAAGCGTGACGTTTCCATTGCCGTCCACCGTGGCAGCAGTTGCAAGTATCGGTTGTCCGGACTGCGGGACCAACAAGAGTGTTTGCTGTGTATGACCCAGAAGTCGAGTGAGGACGCCAATTTGCATCGGAATTCCATTTTCAACCTGGATAAAGAATTTGCCACTGTTCAGATTATCAATGGTGCTCTTATGGAGATCGAAGTCCTTATGCCCATCACCTGTTGTATCACCGACAACGAGTGTATCGGAGTATGCTCCATCAACCAAACCCAGTCTGAGAGGAACATCCAAGTGGATATTTCCGCTAAACGAACTGTGCCGTCCAACCGATCCAACTCCTGCGAGGGTTGGACTGTAGACATCAGGTGGGTTGACCAACACCTTGCCCGAGATGCGTAGCGAATCCGGCAGCCGTCCGGAGAACTGACTAAGGAACTGACCGACTTCTTGAGGATCAAATATCACAGAATCGACGCCTGGCTGGAGACGCTTCTGTGACAGTGGAACCTGTAAGTATGCAGAGTCGCCGGCTGCATTCTTCTTCGCACTGATACTGATATAAAGATCCGTCGGAAATCCGAAACTTGAACGCGTGCCAAATCCAAGTGCCGCTGATGGTATACTCAATTGACCGAAAAATTGCGATGGTAGATCACCAAAATGTACTCCGATTGCGGTGTTCACATTCACCCACGTCGGCTTCAACACACACACGGCGGTATCAGCAATGATAGGAAAAGAGTGGGAAACGGCAATAAACACCTTATCCGTATCGCTAACAGTAACAGGTGCACCTGAACTGGACGGCAGAATTACACTACTCACGACTTCCACGGAGTGAATGAGATTGCCGTCCATCGATTCTATTTTGTATCCAGCCAAATTCAGCGAGATCGTACCGGACCCCTGGGCAGCAATGAAGACGCTATCTTCATACGGAACATATGCGCTTCCCACAGGACGCTGGAATTCATTAAGCCGAAATTTGAATACCATATTCAGGTCAACTCTGTTACTGAACGCAAAGTTGAGGGTCCCGCTTTTTATTTTGACTTCTTTGATGATTGTTGAATCGTCAAGGGCATACCGTGCCGTGTCATTGTCGGACAATCGCTGGGCCGGTATCTCGGCAAATACTGCTTGTCGCGCTTTGAGATTGCTTGTCGAAAGTGTGGCAACGAGCAAATCACCAAGTGGGATCGGAACGGGGTTTGGGCTGCCCTGCGTGTGCAAGGCTATTCCGGAAATCCTGATTTGATTGCCCACGCTCTTGCCAGCAAGATCATCGGATGCCACACCGGAACTGTTCGGACCAATCGTTGATGGAGTATATATGAATGTTCCAATAACATTTCCTTGGGCGTCCACCATATGGATCGGACTGATGATGTCAATTGGGACAGGAAGATTGTTTTGGATGGAAAGACTCATTGTCCCCGACTCAAACGTTACCGATTGAAACGTCGGAATCGAATCCGTCAGATCTGCAACGCTGAAACTTGTATCGGGTATTGGAACGCTCACTCCCTGCGGGACCCATGGAAGCTGGATTGGTCTGACAATAGGTGGCGATACGACTCTGAAAACACCGAACTTTATGTGGAGCGTTGTATCTTTTGGATTGATCGAAATGAAATTGCTGTCTGCCAGCGGCGAAGTTGATACTGTGGTCGAGTAAATGATCTGTTGACCGACCCCCACGCGAAGCATGCTCGTATCTTTTTGAACAATTTCGGAGAGAGTGTAGAACCTGTTGGCGAGGGGAACTGTAAGATTGACGTCCCAACTTGGTGCGACCGGCTCCAATGGCTCGTTGAAGCAGTCGAAAGAGATGAATATCAGGAAAGCAAGAAATATTGACGAAACACAACGCGGTAACGTGTGTACGCCGTACACATGATCAATGTCCATAATCCCACCATAGTCCTATGGAATGATTGCAAGGCTCGTGCCAGTAGGGGGTTTGTTTGTCTTCAAACATTCAACCTACGTGACTGAGCAATATTTTACAATGACTTATGTGCCTCCACTTCCCTCAAATAGCGATTCTGACATACAATCGTCTACTTACCCACAGTCAAACCGGCCATCGCTCCGGTCTAATTTTCCTTAATGAAAGTGACTAATGTACCTTTTCGTCCTTCATTACTGGCTGGAAACCAAAGCCTCCTCCTGACGTGTCGCCGTGGATTTTTATTTCCCCGAACTTCTTCTCAAACTTGTCAATATTGTCCTCCAGTGCTCTGAGCAATAGTTTCGCGTGCTGAGCCGTCATAATGAGACGAGCAAGAACTTTTGCTTTGGGGGCACCCGGCAGTACTCGCGTGAAGTCAATTACAAACTCCGCCGGCGAATGAGTAATAATTGCAAGGTTCGAATAAATCCCCTCTGCCTCCTTTTCCCCTAGCTCAATGTTGATCTGCTGTCCGGGCTGTTGTGGTTGATCAGCCATATTCTTCTCCTTGATAAGACAAATCACCCCGTCTTGCCTGGTGATCAAAGCGAGACAGGGTGAGCTGTTTGTGAATACCTCAGTTGTTTTTCATTATCCTATCCGCCTGGTCAAACGCCTTCTTTGATTTCTCGACCATGTTCAAATTCGCATACAACTTGCCCAACTGTTGCATGAGAGCAGCATCATCCTTGCGAAGTTCAGCGCTCTTTTCAAGATATGGAAGGGCTGCTTTGAATTTTTCCTTGAATGAAAGATCTTCCTTTTCCTTTTTTCCTTTCGCAGGCTCGGCCCTCTTGTCAATTTCCGCTTTCATTGCAACACCCCAATTAAGATATGCCACACCGCAGTTGTACGTTGCATCGGGATCATCCGGCTTTATCTCGAGCGCTTTCTTAAGCTGCTCAATGCTCTGCTCGAACTGATTCTGCTTGAGCAGGAATACTCCGTAGGCAAAGCGGAAAATCCCATTGTTTGGGTCGGACGTAACTGCGTCGCGGGTAAGTGTCATTGCCTTTTCGGTCTTGTCGGTAAGCTCATACACTTCAATAAGATTGGTAATGTTTTCTTGCACAGATTGTTGATGGGCCAGAGAAGTGTCCGGATTGTTGCTACTCATTGCATAGGCTTTTTCAAAAGCCGTTGTGGCAGCTTCATATTCTGCTGCCGCGCCGGACTCATCCTTCCGCTCTTTTTTCTCTCTTCCGAGCGTAAGATGGATTTGCCCAAGCAACCGTGCGGCATCCATCCTCGAAGGGTCCTTCTTGAGAGTAGTTTCCAGATTCATTATTGCATTGGGATAATCCTTCTTCGCGTAGTGAGCAAGGGCCTTCACATAATATGTGGAAGCACTATCCGGAAGAATGATAATGGCATTGGAAAAACTTGCCAGAGCCTTGTCGTAATATGCAGCGGAGTCTCGTCCCTTGTTATAGTACGCAATGCCAGCGTTAAAGAACTCCGCCCAAGTTGAGAGACGATATTTATCAATGTCGGGTTTATGAGCGTCGGAAATCGCCAAGGCGTTGGAATACGCTTCATTCATTTCCGCATATTTCTTGAGTTCATAGCGAACCTGGCCAAGCAGGAACCAAGCCTCTTCGTCTTTGTCATTCTTTTGCAACGCCTTCATCAAACTCTCTTCTGCCTTGGTCCATTGCTTTTGCGTGATAGCCAGACGGGCGGTGGTGATCTCTGCGGAACCACACTGAAAACCTGTGACCGAGAGATACACTACAACAAGCAGAAGGATAATCGGGGGGAAAAATCGTCTCATGAATGCTCCTGTATTTTCATTGTTCTTCAAAAATGTGCCGAAAAATATAGGCAATCACCCCTTGAAAAGCAAGATTGACTTTCCGACCGCTTTTTGTTAGTTTTGGTTCAGTTTTGTTCGCAGGAAGCAGAAAAGGCATAGCCTTCCCTTATCTCATGCCCCATCTTCACACCTCATGTTTCAAATGGAAAAATCCTGCAATGAGTGGGGGTAGAATGTATTTGTTTTGAAGAATAGAATGGATTGTATCTTTTGTAAAATTGTCAGCCATGAAATTCCTGCCGAGATTCTCTTCGAGAATAACAAGGTACTTTCAATTCTGGATATCAACCCAATTCATTACGGCCATGCCCTCGTCATCCCGAAGACGCATTGTTTCGACTTTCTCTCCATACCGGAATGCGATTTGCACGACGTTTTGCACGTAACACAGATCGTCGCACGCGCAATCGTCAAAAGCCTGCAGCTTGATGGCTTCAACATTTTTTCAAATAACGGAAGGGTCGCGGGACAATCGGTATTTCATTTTCATATGCACGTAACGCCGCGCTACCCCAACGATAACATAAAATTCGTCCTTGAACTTAAGTCGTATGAGGACGGAGCAATGGCTGATTATGCAAAAAGAATCCGCCAACACATCCAGTAGATTGCACCAAAAAAGGAAAATACGTAATGACCGTCTACAAGAAACTTTCTCCCCCGCGCGATGGACAGAGAATTACAGTACAGGCAGGTAAGCTTCACGTCCCCGATAATCCGATCATCCCGTTCATCGAAGGCGATGGTACAGGTCCGGATATTTGGCGTGCATCGCAGCGCGTCTTTGACGCAGCCGTTGCCAAAGCATATGGCGGCAAAAAGAAGATAATCTGGTTCGAGGTATATGCTGGTGAGAAAGCAAACACCATGTATGGAGAGGGAACGTGGTTGCCTGATGATACACTGGAAGCTGTCAGGGAATATGTTGTGGGCATTAAAGGTCCGTTGACCACGCCGGTGGGTGGAGGAATTCGTTCCATCAACGTCGCATTGCGGCAAATGCTTGATCTCTATGTATGCTTACGTCCGGTGCAATACTTCACTGGGGTTCCTTCCCCCGTAAAGCATCCGGAACTAGTCAACATGGTAATCTTCCGTGAAAACACAGAGGACATTTACGCCGGTATCGAATGGAAAGCCGGCACTCCCGAAGCAACGAAGGTGGTTCGTTGGCTGCAACAGGAGATGGGCGTGACGAAAATCCGCTTTCCGGAAACGTCGAGCATTGGCATTAAGCCTGTATCAAAGGACGGAACCGAACGCCTCGTCCGTGCAGCGATCCGGTATGCCATTGCCAGCAAACGTAAGTCGGTCACGCTTATCCACAAGGGCAACATCATGAAGTTTACGGAGGGCGGATTCAGAGACTGGGGATATGAGCTTGCAAAACGCGAGTTTGCCAATGAAACTGTAAGCTGGGAAGACTGTAACGGCAAGCCCCCCGCTGGAAAGATTCTTATCAAGGATACAATCGCCGATGCATTCCTACAACAAATCCTGACGCGGCCTGCCGAGTATGATGTCATCGCCACGCTCAACCTGAACGGGGATTACATTTCTGACGCCCTTGCAGCGCAGGTTGGAGGTATTGGTATTGCTCCGGGAGGCAACATCAATTATGATTCGGGATACGCTATCTTTGAAGCGACACACGGAACGGCGCCAAAATATGCCGGTCTGGATAAGGTCAATCCGGGATCTGTGATTTTGAGTGGCGAGATGATGTTCCGTTACATTGGCTGGACGGAAGCGGCAGACCTGATCCTATCGGCCCTTGACAAAACCATCCGTTCAAAAACTGTCACGTATGATCTCGCACGCCTTATGGAGGGAGCGAAGGAAGTGAAGTGCTCAGAGTTTGGTGAAGCAATCGTTAAAAATATGTAGCGGGATTAGTCGTCCAGTAATTTTTGCATTACTCTGCTTGCTCTTCTCACAAACCGCTGTTAGTCAAACCCACCCAATCCAATTTCTGATTGGTTGCGTATAGTTGCTGTCAAACGCAATCCACATCAATTCAAACAAAATCAAGGGTAAATTTATGAAGGCTGCATCAATGTTACTTGCAATACTTGTATTGGTAACAACATTGGGAACCAGTTCAGCATTTTCCGGCGACAACGTAATGGTGGGCGGAGAAGCGATGATGAAGACAAAAGACATCATCGACAATGCCGTAAACTCAAAGGATCACACAACACTTGTTGCAGCAGTAAAGGCTGCTGGTCTTGTCGAAACACTGAAGGGCAAAGGTCCGTTCACAGTATTTGCTCCAACAAACAATGCATTTGGAAACCTCCCTGCTGGGACTGTTGAGACTCTGTTGAAGCCTGAAAGCAAAGCCACGCTGACGAATATCCTTACCTACCACGTTGTTTCGGGTAGAATGGATTTCGATGCAATTGCAAAGGCGATCAAGGCAGGAGATGGAACAGCGGAGCTCAAGACTGTTAGTGGAGGAAAACTGTGGGCAATGATGAATGGACAGCACAACATTACGGTGAAGGATGAGAAAGGCAATATCGCGAACATCTCCACTTACGACGTGTATCAATCAAATGGTGTCATCCACGTCATCGACAAAGTGTTGATGCCGAAGTAACCGGCAGGATACCCGATATAAACAGAAAAGGCGTCCATAAGACGCCTTTTCTTGTTTGATAGTCCGTATTATTTTGCTTCTGCTGTAACGGCTGGAGTGCAGAACTCCTTGAACACTTCAACAAGATGTTGGGCAATTTGAAACGCATCCCGGTTCTCAATTTGATAACGTGGAATGAAGTGCACAAGCTGTCCATCCTTGTACACTGCCATCGAAGGTGACGACGGCGGGATATTCCCAAACAGTTCACGAGCTCTTGCCGTTGCTTCAATATCTCCGCCGGCAAACACTGTGGTAAGATGATCCGGCTTCACCGGCGATTGCTTCAGAGCCATCCCGATTCCCGGCCGTGCCTTGCCGGCTGCGCAGCCACAGACCGAGTTCACAACAAGCAATTGAGTACCCTTTTCTTTGAGCGCTTCATCAACAGCGGCAGCGGTATTCAATTCCCTGAATCCGAGGCGCGTTAATTCATCTCGATATGGTTGTATTGCTCTTGGATCGTATTGCATTCTTCTTTCCCTTCTTTCGTTATATATAAATCAATCTCGTTTTCAGCAGTGGTACAAATCCTAACCTATTTCCGCTTTCGAAGGTTCCGCGTCCTCTTTTTTGCCTTTGGCTTGGAACTGGCTTTGCGTTTTCGGACAGAAGATTTAACGGGCACTTTCTTCTTTCGCTTCCCGCTTTTCTTTGGCTTTCGCTTTTGCGCTGCGATCAGATTAAGAGCGCTGCCGGCTCTGAACCAGTGAGTTTGGTTCTCATTAAATGAGTGGTTCAACAGGACCTCATTTACAGTCCCATCTGAATGCTTCAAAATCATTCGGACCGGCAGACCAGGGGCGAGTGTGGCAAGACCAAGGATGGATATCTTGTCATCT
>JBGPGQ010000013.1:0-20365 GCA_041483995.1 Bacteroidota bacterium | reverse complement strand
CTTTGGAGGAATGGAATCTTGTTCGTTCGAATGATATGAATGATGAGCGTCTGCGTCATCAGTGACTCAACGAACCAACCCGTTTGGAACAACGAAGCGCGCGATGGATCCCAACAATTGAAGACATAAAGCATCACGAAATATGTCGTATAGTCAAAGATCGAACTAATGGGGCCGATGAAAAGAATGAACCGCTTGATTTCGTCCATGGACCAGGGGCGTGGTTTGACGACTTGTTCAGGGTCGACATTATCAGTTGGGATAGGAACTTGTGAAAAATCGTACAGCAGATTATTGGTGAGCACTTGAATCGGCAACATTGGAACAAATGGCAGGAATGCACTTGCACCCAAAACACTAAACATGTTACCGAAGTTGGAGCTTGCACCCATCCGCACGTACTTGATGATGTTGGCAAATACTTTCCGTCCTTCAAGAACCCCCTCTTCTAGGACCAGCAGGCTCTTTTCAAGAAGGATCACGTCAGCGGATTCCTTCGCGATATCGACCGCTGTGTCGACTGAAATGCCAACATCTGCTGCACGCAATGCAGGCGCATCGTTAATGCCATCGCCCATGAAACCAACGACGTGTCCGTTAGCTCGCAACACTTCAATGATGCGTTTTTTGTGTGCGGGTGAGAGCCTGGCGAAGATCGTAGTTTTTCTGGCAGCAGTCAGCAACTCTTCGTCCGACATCTTCTCGATGTCCAAGCCAAGTACGAGGTGTTCGGTTGGCAGCCCTACATCATGGCACACTTTCTTGCTCACGAGATCGTTATCACCCGTCAGAATCTTGATTGTTACGCCATGTTTCTGCAATGCGGCGATCGCCGGGCCTGCGCTTCCTTTCGGTGGGTCCAAAAATGCAACATAGCCCCTGAGCACGAGGTCTTTCTCGTCGTCTCTTGAGTACGCAGCGCGGCGCTCAAGGTCTTTGTATGCGACAGCTAGAACTCGAAAGCCATCAGCGCTCAATCGCTCGTACTCATCGCGTAAGTCTTGAATCAAAACCGGGTCCATTGGAAGAATCTCATCTTCTAATTCGAACTGTGTGCAACGCCGAAAGATTTCTTCCGGGGCACCCTTCGTCAGCAGACGATAGGCGCTATCTGGCTTTTCGACAACCACAGACATCATGCGACGGGAAAAATCAAACGGTATTTCATCCACCTTCTTGTGCTGCTCGACGCCGTGCTGTTCGTGTATATCTTGCCGGTGGTCGAGGATTGCGCGGTCAAGAACATTCTTTAGGCCTGTTTGAAAATGGCTGATCAAGTAGGCGTCTCTGAGAACCGCATCGTCTTCCTTTCGGACAACATCGCAGTGACGCTCAAGAATAACATGATCTATCGTTAGCGTGCCTGTCTTATCTGTGCAAAGCACATCCATTGCGCCAAAGTTCTGGATGGAATTGAGCCTCTTAACGATGACCTTCTTGCGCGACATCAGGATTGCACCTCTTGAGAGGCTTACCGAGACAATCATCGGCAGCATTTCGGGGGTGAGGCCAACGGCTACTGCAAGCGCAAAGAAGAACGCCTCTCCCCAATTTCCCTTTGTGAACCCGTTGATGAGAAAGACGAGTGGAACCATGATCATCATGAAGCGAATCATAAGCCATGTGAACCGCTTGATACCCTTGTCGAAACTCGTTTCAACTTGCTGACCGGTGATGCTTCCAGCCATGCTGCCGAAGTACGTCTGCTTTCCGGTGGCAACAGCAACAGCCAACGCCGTTCCGCTCTCCACACTGGTTCCAAGGAAGCAAACATTGGAGAATTCCAACGGTGAGATATTGTCACGGGATTCTCGCGCATCAAACTTTTCTATCGGTAGTGACTCACCGGTGAGGCTGGCTTGAATGACGAATAGATCCTTGGAAGAAATCACCCGGAGGTCAGCCGGAATCATGTCGCCTGCAGAGAGCTTCACAACGTCGCCGGGGACAAGTTCCTTGAGAGGCACTTCCTTGGGTTGCCCGTCCCGAATGGTCGTAGCGGTTACTTTGATCATCGCCTTCAATTGTGCGGCTGCCGTGTCTGCGCGGTTCTCTTGAATGAACTTGAGCAGAACTCCAAGAACAACCATCAAGCACATTACTGTCCCTGCTCTGAAATCCCCCGTTGCGAACGAGATAGCCGCAAGCGCACCAAGCAAGATGACAAGAGGATTGCGCAGAGAAATCATCAACCGCCAGGCCCAACCGTGCTTTACTTCTTGAGCGACTTCGTTCAGGCCGTGAACTTCTCTCAGTGATTCGATTTGAGTTTCGGACAGACCTTGAGGCGAAGTATCGAGTTTGCCCAGGACATCGGAGACCTCTGCACGTGAGGCGTCAACAATCCGCGGCGAGACTTGGATGTTGTTGATGGGCTTCTTCAAAGGGCTCGACATTCGAGAGACTACAGTGTTCAAAGCTGGTGAAGGCATGATGCTGTCTGTTTAGAAATGTTCAGATATACTAAAACCAAATAATTCTTGGCATACAGCTACGTGTTCCCGAGTTCTCGCACAAACAACAACACCGCAGAAACGCACACCAACAGACCGCCCGCTAGTCGGATGAACCAGACAGCCCGGTGTCTTTCCGCGAGAAGTAGTCCACCCGCGATACAAAGCAATGCGGCGGAGACCATTATCTTAATTGAGTCAGGAAGAGTTGCACTAAGCATCGTTGCGGATTGGCCATAGGCAAAGGTGTAGATTCCTGTCCCGAGGGCTGAATCGAAAATATCCTGGCTGTTGCACCCTAACCGGCCTAGGAACCTCGCTGAAGATGCTAACTCAATAAGAATTCTGAGACCCATCGAAAGAATGAATCCCACCGCAAGCCAATGAGCGACGTTGCCAAACCAGGAGTCTTCCTACAAATGAACCGAGGATGAGAGTCGGGAGTTGGACAACAAGGATGAGTACTAGGGCCAGTAGCCATTTTTTTCTCAATACCCATCTGGGAAGATCTCCTGCAACAGCGGCGAACATAAGATTGTCTGTTGCGACACCAACTGCGGCAAGCGCTATCCATGTATTCATCGTGCCGTAATGTACGAAACCATTTTGACAGATTCATTTCAAATGCTATCGCGTCAGCTTCGCTCGACTTGATACTGAAATTGCTTGTATGCGTTTGGGAGGGCGAAAAACGACAGCGTGGAATTGCTCTTGCAGAGAATAGGTGATTCGAATCTCGTTCTACAGCATCCTGTTCATTTGTCTCGACTGAATCTCCTGAACTGCCGGATGCATGTAACAATGTAGAACACAAAAACGGCTGATAAGACAACCACGGTTGTTGTCATCGGCTTCTCCTGTGTAGTACTTTCTTCAACCATCATAACAAAGTCGGTCCGACATAAAAAAGCTCATTACGTGTGCGGGTTTGTTCGAGCAAAGGATAATACTTCTCCTGGGTGGTCGGTGTGGAGTCGTCGAACACAATCATACGCACGGTTTGCCCGTTCCTTCGGAAGTGTTCGTCATACTGTTCAATGGTCGCCCCAACATCACGTAGTCTATATGTTGGAATTACAAAAAAGACTTCGCTCTGCATCAAGACTCTCATCTCCAATTGTGTGTATACCCGGCACCCCAACCTCCTTCTGCCCATGCGGACGTAACGTTCTCAGAAACGAACGATGAGCGAACCGATGATCCGGTTTTCGCTTGTCACAAGATCAGCAACGAAACCAGCTGGGTTACCGATCGGAGGATTCCAACCATTTGGCGATGTGAGCCCTCCATGTCCGGCGAAATACGGAACATTTGCCTGGCGGTGGACATATTCAAGACCCCACGTGACGTGTTCGCCAGGCATATACTGAATGCCCGTGGAGAAATCCCAGGAGTCAAACTTATCGCCCGGGTTTTGCGTGAGAACACCTGCACCCGTAGGTAGCAGTGCCAAATATCTCCCGGGATTGTGCAACATACCTCCGCCAAATGTCCATGCGAAATGTTCTTGTTCACCAAGCCAGAGACGGTGATAAAACATCCAGCTCAAGAAATTCTGAGACGGAGTGGTTGAGTTTCCACCAAAAGGTTTTACGCCGTCTCCATTTTCGAAACCAATATCTCCAGTGATGGAGAATGCTGCTTTGGGAATTGAACTACCCGGTACATGTCGATATCGGATTAGCAGGCTGTTGTCGCTGTGAAACCGGAATCGTCCGGGCATATTGGGAGTGTCCCATCCACCGTATGCGCTTGCGAGAATGGAGATCCATTCCTCGGGGCGATAGATGGTTTGAAAGCCAATGCCGGGCTGCTGATTAAACATGGCATACGTTTGCCATCCGTTGATGATCCAGTATTCCAATTTCAATCTGTCAGTGGGAAAAGTTTGTATACGTACGCCGGTAAAAAACCAGGGAGTATTATCCGAAGTGAACGAATTCTGATAGTTCCAGTTCTCAAAGTTGTTGTACCCCATGAGCCCAACGTAAGACTTGAAAATACCGACATCGATATTGACACCATGCATTGTATTAAGATGCATTCCAACGTATCCTTCGGTTACATAGCGGAGAGCGGTGTACAAGTCGAACTGGCCTCGCAACGGAGTATTGTCATTGCGCGGAACGCCTGTTGAACGGGCGCCGAACTGCAGCATGAGCCTTCCTCTGGCACCGCTTTCAGGATCATGAAAATCGCCTCCGACCTCAATGTACGAGACATTGAACTCGTCAGAACGAAAGGTCGCCGTTGATCCGGAATTCGTATGGTCGATCGGATGGTTGAAGTTGAAATTGAAGTTCATATCCATCGTCATGTCGCCAGTGAAGTACTTGGAATCGAGCACCTGCTTGTGAAGACGGCTATTCCCTTGTAGCCATGTGAAGTCACCCCACGCGAAAGGCTCACTGGCGGGTTGCTCTGCCGCGGCCGCCTTAACCGAATCTTCTTGACCGAAACACATTGGTGCCGTTGAGATGAAGAGAAAGAGAACAAGTCGTTTCATATTACCTTTCAATTGATTGTTGTATTGAGGCAGTTTCTTATCGTTTGTTAGACACTATGGCCTTATTCGTTTGAATAGCTTGGACTAGTGCGTCGGGTTCGTCTGTGCCAATGCGAAACCGCTTCCCACCCTTGAGCGTCAGCTCAACTGCTTGACGTCCTGAGACATTCCACAACCAATACTGTCCCGGTCTCCATCGTATTCCCCATCCCGAATACCATGGATTGCGTACACTCCTGGCCTCCTCGATTTCAGATATTGCGAAGCGCCTTCGAATGAGTCCAGGCCCAAAGTGACA
Source organism: Bacteroidota bacterium (assembly GCA_041483995.1). Taxonomy (GTDB): domain Bacteria; phylum Bacteroidota; class Ignavibacteria; order UBA10030; family UBA6906; genus JBGPGQ01. The sequence goes on along the minus strand of JBGPGQ010000013.1, from coordinate 15,108 downwards.
TCTCAGGATGCCATTGCTGATTTCGACAGTGAGCGAATAGAATAGACTCGACGCGCCGACAAGTATGAGTATGGTACCAAACTGACCGGGTCGAGGTGTTCCGATTCCAACAAATGGCAGCAGCAGGAAGATGGTTGCGATCCCAAACGCAGCGATTGTGACCTTACCCAATTGTGTATGCCGGTATTCCATTGAAGTTTCTCCTTGGGTATTGGTTATGTCCACCCAAACGCGACCAAAAACAGGTCTACCAACTTGATGCCGATGAACGGCGCTATCAAACCACCAACACCATAGATGAGCAAGTGCCTTCGCAATAATTGTACTGCGCTTACCGGACGGTACTTCACACCTTTCAGTGCCAATGGAATCAGCGCAACAATGATCAGTGCATTAAAAATGACTGCCGAGAGAATAGCACTCTCAGGAGTCGCGAGCTTCATAACGTTCAGCGCATTCAAAGCCGGATATGTTGTTGCAAACGCCGCTGGGATAATGGCGAAGTATTTGGCAACGTCATTGGCAATGCTGAATGTCGTGAGCGTCCCACGGGTCATGAGAAGCTGCTTTCCGATCTCAACAATCTCCATGAGTTTCGTCGGATTGCTGTCGAGGTCAATCATGTTCGCGGCTTCACGTGCCGATTGTGTTCCGGTGTTCATCGCTACAGCAACGTCTGCTTGGGCAAGAGCAGGTGCATCATTCGTGCCATCGCCTGTCATGGCAACAAGCCGCCCACCTTTTTGATAGTCACGAATCAACTTCAACTTATCTTCCGGTTTCGCTTCTGCAAGGAAATCATCAACTCCTGCCTCAGCGGCAATAGCAGTTGCCGTCAGTTTGTTATCTCCGGTTATCATCACTGTTTTGATTCCCATCCTGCGCAGATGGGCGAAACGTTCCTTGATCCCTCCTTTGACGATGTCCTTCAGATGAATCACGCCAAGCACTTCCTTGTTCTCGCTAACGACAAGAGGAGTGGCACCAACGCGACCGATTTCCTGTACTGCCTGTTGAATTGCCGCTGGAAATACACCGCCTTGCTGTTCAATGTATGTCTTGATTGAGTCGGCAGCGCCTTTCCGGATGATTCTTTTCGACATCGATCCATCACCTTGAATATCAACTCCGCTCATGCGGGTCTGCGCACTGAACGGAACAAAGTGCGCCGCGATCTCATGCACTTCGCGACCGCGGAGACCGTATTTCTCTTTTGCCAGAACAACGATGGACCGCCCTTCAGGGGTCTCGTCGGCAAGTGACGCAAGCTGCGCCGCATCGGCCAGACGTTCACTCGCAATACCCGGCGCCGGAGTGAATTCAGTTGCCATGCGATTGCCCAGTGTGATAGTTCCGGTTTTGTCGAGCAAGAGCACATCAACATCACCTGCCGCTTCAATTGCACGTCCAGACGTTGCGATGACGTTATGCCGAATCATACGATCCATACCGGCAATTCCGATAGCGGACAAAAGCCCGCCGATGGTCGTCGGGATCAAGCATACGAGGAGGGCCACCAACACAGTCACAGTAATTGGTGTACCCTGGCCAGCCGCCGCAACACTGAAGATCGAGAACGGCAGGAGTGTCACACACACAACAAGAAAGATGATCGTAAATGCTGCAAGGAGTATATTCAGCGCGATTTCGTTGGGTGTTTTCTGGCGTTTTGCACCTTCAATCAGTTTGATCATTCGATCGAGGAATCCACCGCCAGGCTCCGCGGTCAACCTGATGACCAACCAGTCGGAAAGCACCTTCGTGCCGCCGGTAACGGCGCTACGATCGCCACCGGATTCGCGAATGACCGGAGCACTTTCACCTGTGATAGCACTCTCATCAACAGAAGCGACCCCTTCCATCACTTCACCGTCAGCAGCGATGGTATCTCCGGCGTCAACAAGGAACACGTCACCCTTTCGTAACGCCGATGAGGCAACCACCTCGAAGGCAGAACCATGGCGGGGAGTGCTCAATTTTTTTGCGGTGATGTCCTTACGTGCTCGTCTCAACGCGTCTGCTTGCGCCTTGCCCCGGCCTTCTGCCAATGCTTCGGAGAAGTTTGCAAAGAGCACGGTGAACCAGAGCCAGAGCGAAACACCGCCAATGTACCATGCCGGCGCTTCACCTGCTCCAGAGAGTGCCTGAATCCACAGGGCCGTGGTCAATATGCTTCCCACTTCCACAACGAACATCACGGGGTTGCGAACCATCAACCGTGGATTGAGTTTTACGAACGAATCGGTCAATGCCCGACGAAACATCTCTCCTGTCAACGCAATAGGTTTGTTTTTGAGTTGTTCTGAAGTTGATGTAACCATGTGTTTTTCCGTTCCTGTTACCATGTTATTGCACCATCATGAAATGTTCGACGATCGGTCCCAATGCGAGAGCCGGGAGAAAGTTGAGTGCACCGACGATGAGAACGACCGCAATCAACCAGAAAATGAACAGCGGTGTGTGTGTCGGCAGAGTTCCTTCGCTTGTAGGAATGAGCTTCTTCTTCACAAGTGAACCAGCAAGTGCAAGCGTGGGAACAGCGAGCCAATACCGGCTGATCAGCATTGCAATGCCCCCGGTAAGGTTGTAGAACGGCGTGTTTGCGCCGAGTCCTCCAAACGCGCTGCCGTTGTTGTTCCCCTGCGATGTGAACGCGTACAACACTTCACTGAATCCGTGTGCACCCGGATTGTAGATGGCTGCTTTGCCCGCATCCATGACAACTCCAAGAGCGGTAAGACCAAGCACCGTCAGTGGCATGATGAGAATGAGGAGAGAAGCCATCTTCATTTCGTACGCTTCAATTTTATGTCCGAGGTATTCAGGCGTTCGCCCGACGAGCAGCCCGGCAACAAACACAGCAACGATAACGAACACAAGCATTCCATAGAGGCCTGAACCGACACCACCGAAGACGACTTCTCCAAGCTGCATCATCACAAGCGTGCCCAAGCCCCCGATGGGAGTGAACGAATCGTGCATGGAGTTGACCGAGCCATTGGACGCGGCGGTGGTTACAATTCCCCACAGCGCAGAATTCGGAACACCGAATCGGACTTCCTTCCCCTCCATATTGCCGCCTGGATTCACGCTGGTGGAATGTTGGTCTGCACCCAGAGAAGCAAGCCTGGGATTGCCGGTGGATTCGGCCTGGTATGTTACCCACACAAACGCCACCAGGATCACCATCATTGCGGCAAGCAACGCCCAACCCTGACGAGTGTCTCCCACCATGGAACCGAATGTATAGCAGAGCGCTGCTGCAATTAGCAGGATCGAGAACATCTCGAGAAAGTTTGAGAGGGGCGTCGGGTTCTCCAGAGGATGCGCAGAGTTCACATTGAAGAACCCGCCTCCGTTGGTACCAAGCTGCTTGATCGCAATTTGTGAAGCAGCAGGACCAACTGCGATGACCTGCTCAGTGATTTTCGCCCCATTCGCATCGGTCGTTTGTTCAAGAAGAGGAACAGAGACGTACGGAGAAAACGTCTGCACGACACCTTGCGAGACAAGCACGAGTGCGAGCACAATGGAAAGAGGCAGCAGGATATACAACGTACTGCGGGTCATGTCCACCCAGAAGTTGCCGAGCGTCTTTGCAGAGTGGCGTGCAATTCCGCGAATGAAGAGGGCAAGCACAGCCATGCCCGACGCTGCCGAAACAAAATTCTGTACTGTCAAGCCGAGCATCTGGGTTAGATAACTCATCGTCGTTTCGCCGCCGTAGCCTTGCCAGTTGGTGTTGGATGCAAAACTGACCGCCGTGTTAAACGAAGAATCGGGTGTGATTGCACCGAGTCCCTGGGGATTCAGGGGAAGAATCTGCTGAAGACGTTGCAGTGCATACACGACAATCAACCCTACAAAATTGAAAAGAAGCATCGCGATAGCGTTTGCCTTCCAATCCATTTCCTCGGCGGGGTTGATTCCCGACATCCGGTAGATGAATCTCTCCACTGGACCTAATACCGGATCGAGAAATGTCCGTTCACGCTGAAACACACGAGCCATGAACTTGCCAAGAGGCTTGGCAGCAAGCACCAGCACGACAAGGTAGATTAGAATTTGAATGGATCCATTTAGTGTCATTCGAATATCTCCGGCTTCAGTAGTGCAACAAAAAGGTAGACCAAAAGTCCAAGTGAGATCACCCCGGAAATGATATAGAGCCAGCTCATAATCTATCTCCTGATTTTTGCTCCCCGAGAATGTCGCATGCCTTCATAAGTCCCCAAGTCAGGGCAAAGAAGGCGATGACGATGATAATGTAGATGATGTCCATTGCTATTTCACCTCCGATAACGGTTGAGTTCCATTGAGCGCAAGATTCAGCTTGAGCACATTAACACGAGGCTCTCCCAAAAGACCCAACTGCCTGCCCTCAGTGTATTGGTCCACCAGAAACCGGATCTTCTCTTCACTCGTGTTTCTGTTACGGGCAACGCGAGGAAGTTGATAGAGGGCGGCGGCAACGCTAATGTGAGGATCCAGCCCACTACCCGATGCCGTCACCAAATCAACTGGAACAGGTTGAGTGTTCTGCGGGTCTGCCGCTTTCAAGTCTTGTATCCTCTTTTTTGCTGCATCAAGGAGAGCAGGGTTGAGCGGCCCATAGTTGGATCCTGATGATGCCCCAGCGTTATATGCAAACGGACCGGTTGCAGAAAGGCGACTCCAAAAATATTTCGGATCGCTAAACTGCTGACCGATCAATTCGGAGCCGAGAGGTTTTCCTTCCTTCAGAATCAAACTCCCGTTTGCCTGCCCCGGAAAAACGAGCTGTGCAATGCCGGTCACCACTAGTGGATAGAGTAGTCCCGTCAAGACAGTAAACAAGAAAATGGCAATAATAGATGAGCGAAGATGTTTGAGAAACATGACATGTCCTTCTGTATGAGTTTTTGCAATCTGACGCCGCGTCGTTGGTCGGCCAAGTTGCCAGGCAAAATGCGACAGCCGTGCATGAGGGATGTCGCCGCCAGCTCCCATAGGATCAGGAGAATTCCGGTTCTCTTGCTCCGGTCCTGATGAGAGTTTGAGAGTTTTTCTCCCAAGGAAGTATGTGTACATCGAATACACGAGTACGAGGGCTAAAAGAATGATTCTACCTGACATCGTTCTCTCCTGGGTTCCGATTCTCAACAGGACAATATGTGGAACTGCAACGTAGTGGGCAATGAAAGCGAAATAAGAACGGATAGGGAGACTGTAAAGAAGGTATAAAGATAAGAGCTTACGAGCGTGTGCGGTCGAAGTCTGCTACTTCGCGGGTGCCGCTTGCAGGTAGTAGATGTGTTCTTTCGAAATGAGGGCATCGAAGATCTCCTCGTTGTGCGAAATCAAAAGAATGCCCTTACCTGCCCGTTGCTTTCCCCTGATCATTGAAAGGACCTTGGTCGTGCTTTCAAAGTCGAGACCGTTGAGTGGTTCATCGAGAATGAGGATGTCAGTATTCAGGAAAAGGCTTCGGAGAAGATTGAGTCTCTGTTTTTGTCCGCCGCTGAGCGTGCTCACCTGCTTGTTCATGAACTCGTCGCCGATCTCGAAGTCGAACAGTTCACCCAGGGATTGCCGGACACTTTCACGTGTTATACGTTTCTCTGATGGGAGGCCCTGAAATGTTTCCATCACCGTTGCCCGCGGGTTAAGTGCTTCGTCCGCGTGCTGGAACACCATGGTCATCTTCTTTCCCCAGATTTTCTTTTGCCAGAATCTCCTTGGCGTGTATTCAGTCAGAATATCTCCGTCAAGTGTCACTTTGAGATTCTTTCCTCGAATCAATCCCATCATGAGTTTTACCAGTGTAGTCTTTCCAGTACCGCTCGGCGCTTTTGCATAGACAACCGTGCCCGGATAGATTTCCAAGGCAGAGAGTTGCGCGCCTTCAGGATCTTTTGAGATTGTCAACTGCTGCCTGAACACCTCGACACCGCTCTCGACTCTCAACAATGGTCTGCTCTCGCCCCCCGGCTTGCGAGAAGCGGGTTCTTTCCTCTGTTTCTCCAACCAACCGATATAGGTCTCAGGCTGAAAGTCAGATAAGGTGTGCCTCCCGTTGTGCAGGCTCAACTCCTTGAATGAAACATAATCGACAAAGCCACGATAGGTTCGCGTTACTTCGCTCACCATGGAATAGTCATGAGTAATCAAGAGCGTTGTAAAGCGTTGTTGTTGAAAGCGCTTGAAGAGCAGAGAAAGAAACACATTACGAAAATGGTTGTCTAAGCTTCCCGTTGGTTCATCAAAAACGAACACATGCTGTTTGTTGACGCGCCCCGCAGCGAGCATCAAGTCTATCTTCTTGAGCGCCATCACCAGGAAGATTCGCTGCTTCTCGCCGCCGCTTGGACGATAGGGTTTAGGATACACTTCGAGCAACTTTCTTACTTCATTCGCATCGCTACCTTCTAGTAAACGGTCAAGTATCTCCCGGTCATCGGACACTTGAGAAAGACTTCCCTCCCTGATCTGCATCTCCAGAGGCATCAAAGGATTTAAGTGGGACGACGGTTCCTGAAACACATAGAAGCTGTTCTCTTTGACCCCCTGTGTTTCAGGCTTCCTGACATAACTCTTGTATGGCTCACCATTGATCGTGATATTGAATTCCTCCGGATCGAGCAGCCCATACACTGCCCGTGCGATGAGCGACTTGCCAATTCCTGACTCGCCGAATAGAAAGGTTATCCGATCGAGAGGAAGCTGGAACTCACGTATGTCAACCAGTGTACGTTCGTCTGTAGCTATCCGTATGTCAAAGCGAAGGGTATTCATGGGTTGACTACAGATTGAACCTTCTTACGAGTCCGTTGGAAATTTTGTACACACAGAGCAATGTAAACACAATGACAAATGCGATACTGACACCCTGAAGATGCTCGAACAAAAGAGAAAGCGCGTTTGTTGGGCTGGAAAACGCTGATCCAACCGCGAGGATATCCTGCTTGCTGTCGAGTTTCGCGAGCAGGCTTCCGAGCGTTACCGGAAAATTGCTTAGACTGACATCAGTCGAAAGTCCAACAGAAATAATGAAATCAATGCTGCACTGCAGAAAGACCGCTATACCGAACACTGAAATCATTTTGTGAAGGAGGTGGGCGCGGCTGTTCTTCCAGAGGATGTCACGATTAATGATACGCCCTTCCTTGATTCCGCAGCACAACATCGCTTGAAAAAAATCCAGCTTGTTGTAATACGCGATTCTCTCCCTGACCAGGTCAACGACCTCCAGAAACACAAACAGACTGATTGTGAATGCCATCCATACTAATTGAGAGAACTGGCTGCGCAGAATCTGGTCCTCAATGAAGATGGTGAGGATAACATACCCGATGAGGATTCCAACGATTTGTGGGATGGAGCGAATGATGTTCAGGACGAACGTGAATGACAGATAGAATGCAGGCCGTCGCGTTTCAAGAAAATACAAAGCTACGCCAATGGGCCATCCCAGCGCTAACGAGAATACTACAACAAGAACTCCGGCGGTCAGTGTGTTGACAAACGCCGTCTGTAGTAATAGGAACGCTGGTTGGTTCAGGAACACTGCATCCCACAGACCCAAACCTGCAAGTCCCGTCAGCCAGATCGTAAGCCAGAGCTTATCCTTTTTCCGAAAGCCGTCCATGATTTCCGTTGGTTTTTGAGTGACTCCACAGCCCTATACTCTGTTTTCGTACTTTCTAGATTCGTGATGAAACCATCCATCGACAACTATTTCCGTGACTTTGACTATGAAGAAAATGCCGAGGATAATGCTCACGACCACATCGTATTGCTTGTACAGAATATTCTGCAGCAGTTCGTAGCCGAGATGCCCCTGGATGTTCAGGGCCATTTCAATGATGACCAGGCCGGTAATGAGAAACGAGGCGTGTTCTTTCAGAGTGCTCAGAAATTGGAAGCGGGCATTCATATAGATGTGCCTGAACACGTGTGAGGGAAACGAACTCCCGGGCCGCACCACGGACCAGCGTGAGACTCCATCAGGAGTGCCCCACTCATACGACGCGTTAAGGTTCTTGACGATTGCGGTCTGAACATATCCTTTGCGACTCTCAGTAACCAGGAAAGTGAAAAACTTGTTTGCATAGTTTATCAGCAGCCCGTTCGAGATAACACCAAGAACGATCATGAACAAATACGAATCGGTATTCATGCTTGATCTGATCGAATACGCAATAACGTACGCGGGTGAAAACAGTACGGCATAGGACAAGCTTTTGACAAGGGCTTTTGCGAATAAGAAAACAGAGTGCGAAAAGAACGAGCCGTTCCGATGGGTTGTACTTCTCATTCCAGTGTACAGCTCTTCAAGGTATGAAGTCTTGTTCTGCTTCATCTTCACAAAACGAAATATCGCGAGGCTCTGGGCAGCGTAGTAGCTCAGTACCATGACAATGAGATAAATGATAATGAACTGCAGATACATGTTTCCAAGTTTCATCATTTTTGCAGAGGACAGTCCGCGATCACCGCCACCGGTTTTGTATGCTTGATTGGTAAATTGTTCCTGTCGGAATGCCTGTATCGCAAGGAGGAGAGAATCGTTTCGAGCTGGTGTTTCAGGATGAAAAAGATCAAGCGTTTCCTTGAAGAGTGCTACGTGAAGCGGGTTGCCAAAGTCCAACGAATCAAACTGCAGGTATGGGGCAATGAATCTCATACGGTCAACGTTGCGCGCCGATTCCCTATGACCGATGACATTCATGACAATGATGAAGACACACGATAGGAGGACTATGCTGAGCGTATGCTCGATCAGTTTCGATTTCATTTACTTCTGCCTGATTTCAATTCTGCCTGATGCGCGCGTGACCTCAAACTCAGAACCAAGCACGATGTTTTCAAGATCGTTCACCAGATAGAAAGTGCTCTGCTCGAACTCATCCTTCCTTGCTCCCTCCAGCGTACAGAGAATTATCTTTCGTGAGGCTTCAATGTTCCACCGCGGTGTTCGTTTTTGTTGATGAGTCTGCGTGTTGAAAAACGTAAAGAGGTTGGTGAGTACGCTGTTGACCTCATTTATTCTTGCTCTGATTTTTTGAATGACAATGGAAGATATTAAAGATTTGGCAGCAACGATATTTCTTATAACCTTCCAGTCCTTGCCCTCCCTCCTTCCACCAAAATCAATCCATCCGTAGCGGGCAGGCGTATTCAAGAGCCGGCAATACGTTGCGTTCTGATGACGAAAAATCCTCAGGGCTCTTTCTTCTATTGAAAGCTGTTGTGATGAAGAGTTGATCGGCGAGAACTTGATAGAGCGATCGGTAAGTATTCGAACCGTGTCAAGAAGGATGGTTGTGTTGCTGAAGGTCTTGTTGAAACCCAGAGACCCTGACTGCGACAGGCCCGCGTCCTTGTCTTTGAGGAGGTAAAAAATCTGTCCATCGAGCTCAACCTGCATGCAGGGTGTGAACCCGTCACCCAGCATGTCGTTCGCTTTGAGAATCTTCATCGGCACGAATGGAACAAACGATTGCAGATCCTTTGCCGAAGCCTCCTGCTGATACTTATTGTAGACCCGCAGTCGGTCTACGTTCTCCACAACAAGATAGTCGGATCCGGCCTTTGATTGCTGTATTGTGGCGAGAAACGAAAAAACACCGATAACCAGGAACCGACGCTTGAGCAAGAAAGTCAGCCTTTTCCCATCATCTTGCTGTTCACTTCGCGTGCTCTCTCCATTTCTTGATCGTTGAAAGCTGGGATGCTACGCCGTAGAGATCTATGCTCGTGTTGTCGAACTGCGTGCTGAAATACGCCAGCGAAGGAAGAGAAAACATCCATGCACCCAGACACATCTGTTGTTCAAGTTGGTCGATGCGGTGAGCATACTCCTGCTTGTCCCCAATTTGCCGAGTGGACATGAATCCATAGATGTATTGCAAGAGTTGGTTGACATCAGCACCTTCAGCCGTATTCCGGGAATCCAAATGGAAGAAATTATGCTCCGCCTGGAATGAATTCAGGCTCACATTCAGGTTTCCTTTTGCGTCCGGCTCGGTCTGCAAATTGATCTTGTATGTTTCGAGATCAGGCTCGCGAAGGAAGATGTTGTACAGGTCGAACAGGAAATTGCTCCTGTATCCACTAATGGCTATGAGCAGCGCGTCATAATCGCCGCGCTTGATGTCATCGTTCGTTACTGCAAGAACTTTGACTTTCCCCTTGGTGATCGAGGGATCGTTCAATATGTCAATGAGTTCGGAGTATTCTTCGCGGAAGCCATAGTTCATACAAGCCTTCACGCGAATGGTGTCCGGAAGAATGGAGAGATTGGGTGGAGTAGTATCCTCAACAGGATCAACAATCTTCTCCTCGACATAGTAGGACGAGGAAGGGAACATACTTCGATTGGCATAGTCGTAAAAATTGTCTCTGTTCCCCTTATAGTCAGTCACATGACGGACCTGCGGAGTGCTCACCTTAAAGAATCTATCCGTAATCGTTCTGCTATTGATCAGCTTTCGGAATTCCTTGCGCTGGTCGCGTGTAAGCCGTTGCACGTTGAAGAAGAGCGCAAAAAAAGTGTTGCTGATATTCGACTTGTAGAAATACTTGGCAGTATCTGCAAGAACAGGCGAGAGACTACCAAAAGGTGTATCGAGAAGAACGTTGATCTTGCTGTTCCCGAGCTCTGTCGAATATGTGCTGTTGTCGATGAATGGAGAAAGAACAACGTTAGAGACCCGTGCGCCCCCATCAGGATTCTTGAAGTAATTGGAAACGCCCTCCTTCGGTGGCAAGCTCAAATATGACGCGGTCCCAATCCTATAGTTCAAGGCATTCATATCGGAATTGCCGGGAAGAATCTTGAACGATAATACCTCTTTTATGTCCGCCTCTTTCCAAATCCTGTCGGTCCGAAATTGGAAACGGATCTGATTATTACCGTCCGGCCCGTCAAAACCCATTGTAGGTAGTGCCTGCGAGACAAGTATGTAGTCGGGAGAAAGGCTCCCGAGGCTCTGAATGCGTTTGAGTGTGAAGTTCAGATCGGATGCAGCAAAGAAATGGTCACTCCCTTTTGCAATCGTGAATTTTTCATCCTTTTCGGTAATCTGCCAGCTATCATGCCACCTCTTGGCGGTTTTCAACCGGATCGTCACCACATTGTTCTTGTCTATGTCTGCAAATTCTCCCAATCCGTCCTCATACACAACACCGCTCGGATTGGCAGAAAGGTTGAACAAACCATCAAACGTTACTTCGTCAAGTTTATCAGAAAGTGAGTTTGAACTTGGAAGGTGCGGGTCGACCGCCGGCTTCTGATGCGAGATGTATGGAATGACGATCTGGTCTGATAGGTCAGGACGAGAAAAAAAGTAGATTAGCAATCCGGCAACAACGACGACAACTGCACCAATAATAATGGCACTCTTCTTCTGCATGGGGATCCTCGTTTAGTTCTTCCTGATAATTGGAACTTGAGCCATAGCGCTGACCTCAAAGACTCTGAATCCGGGATACTTGAAGCGCACTTCAAGAATGTTTTTCCCTTCCTTATCCATCTGGACAGGCGTGATCAGTACTTCGAAGTTGTTCAACGCAGTCGGTGATGTAATTCTGAAGCGGCCTTCATTCTTCAATGGTTTCTTGTCAATGGTGATGGACTGATACCATTGTTCCTGTCCTGCCTTCTCAACAAGGTCTTGAGGTAGTTTCAAGTTCACGTCGAATACCGGGAATTGCGCTTCGGAGGGAATCTCCAACCGAATCCGGAACATGTATTCGTTCATACCTTGCTTGTTGCTGGTAATCGGCAATGCGAAAAGCTTGCGGTAGTCCTTGGGCTTCACTACCCACTTCGCCGCCTGCACATCGCATTCCGTAATCAATCCTTTCACTTGCTTGTCTGCACCTTTATAGAATCTTCCATGTTCAACTATTGCACGTGCTTTCTCGACGCCCCTATCTCTGGAGTTGCGGGAGAATTCTGCGTAGATAGCTTTGATGGAACTTTCAGGAAACTGATTGTACTTGATATTCTCAAGATAGGTCTCGATCTGTCTTCTCTTTTGCATGAGATCAGCCGGACCAACGGAACTGAATGTCAGTTGGTGTACGGGAAGAAACGCGGAGTCCGCATACAACTCAGCCACATTGTCGATGGCCATTTCGTGGGCCTTGATGAACGCATCAATACGTTGCTGCGATGCAGACTTTACGGTCATGAAAATTTGATTCTCGAACTGCTTCACGAACGCGTTACGCTGCGTTGCGATTTCTGGAGAGTTGGAGCTACCTCGCGCATCGTTGAGACCCCGAAGTCCCATCTCAGCAGGTGCCCATGAGCGGGAACTGATATGCCCAGCAACCACCGCCGCATTCTGGTACAGCGCTTGCAGATCGTTCGCCTTGTTTCCGATGTTTGTAAGCTCTCTGCCGAGCATTACGGCACAGTTGTAGCTTCCATAATTCAAGAATCTCTCGGTTTGCGATTCCGGGATAGAGGTCTTGATTTCGCCAGCTTTTGCAATCAAATCGGTGTAGAAGGATTCTGTTGGAGAACCAATGTGAGCACTAAAATATCCCCTGAGTGCTTCAAACTTGGCAGTGCTTTTCTGAAGTCCCTCGGCCTCTACATTGAATCTGTTGATGAATCGGACTATGGCTTCCGTTTCAGCTGGAATCTGCTGTCCGCACACCCGATACAATCCCCCAATAGCTTCAAGTGATGGGTCGGGACTGATCTTGCTGACGTTATTCTTCGTGCGCAGGATATTGTCCAGATAAGGAGTAACTTCGGCCAGCCGGCCAAGGAATACACGGGAAGTTTTCCCGGTGATGCGGACTGGAAATCTCTCACGCTGGGAAAGAATGTCAGTGAAATAGGGAACCGCCTCCAGAAAACTGGCGGTGTTTCCTTGCGTGTCTGCCTCCCTCTTGAACAGATTCAAAACCGTAGCGTAATTTTCCTGAAAAGTTAACTCATCGTCGACATTGCTTTTGAAGGCAACGTATTTTTCGTAGGCTGTGTCCTTTGCTGCAGCAATGTCCGACGGAAATATACTTTCAAGTCGGAGCAATTCATCCTTCATTGATTTGATCTTACCGGTTTTCCCCTCGACGGATGGAATCTCGCGTGCAAAATCAAAACGATCAAAACTGAAGTTGGCATCAATGGAATTGTAAGTTGAACGATCAACGGTGTTGCTTGCAAGAACCCTCTCATACTCAGCGTATTTGTTCTCGAACGTATAGCGCCATTGCGGCACGAATCGATACCGGCTCGTGAAAATCAGATCGCGTCTGACATCATCAATGACCCAGTAGTATATCGGGACCCTTGAGTCAACCGCATAAACGAGCGTGCTGTCGTTCGAAGACGCTTCGTCTGTGATCGGAACAATAGGTCCTTTCCCATTATCAAACATGCTGGTGAGGTACGAATGGAGGAGAGGTTTGACCCGTGTTACGATCACGATGTAGAAATGGTCTTTGAGCGGAGCCGGAAACCTGATGTAGTATTTCTTGTCTTTATCCAGCTCGAAGTTGTCCTTCCCATCCTTTAGTTCAATGTAGCCTTGCTCGAATGGAGATAGCTCGGGTTTTGGTTCAAGCTCTTTGTAAGCAGCGCAACCGGGAAGAAGCAACAGGCCTATCGCAACTATGGCGCGTAATTTCATACGTCTTTCTCCGAAGAATTTGAGATGACTAATATAGCAATTTTGTACTCTGGTACAAATCCTAATCCTGAGCGCAGAAAGATTTTGCAGCCATCATATGAGAGAAGACTATTGGGTAGTCGACCATTGAATTACAGTATAATACTTTGCTTATTATGTACCAATAAAAATAGATGATTCACGATTAAGGGTATTCTATGAGCAGACAGACACTTGCAGCAGTAGTCGCATTGTTATTTGTTATCTCGGGAATAACAGGACTTATCTATCAGATTGTCTGGTTCAAATACCTTTCTCTATTCCTTGGCAATACGACGTATGCGCAAACGATTGTCCTCGCGACTTTCATGGGGGGCCTCGCCTTGGGAGCATGGTGGTGGGGACACCGTGCGGACAGCTCGAAAACCCCGCTCGCTGTGTACGCGTGGCTGGAATTGGGAATAGGCATTTATTGCGTGCTGTACCCCTTCTTCATTGAATTCCTCCGCAACGTATTCGTCGGCATCGTCCATGCGTCAAATCTTCCGAGCGATTCCGTTACAGTGCTGGGCATGAAACTCGTTCTTAGCCTTCTCACTCTACTAATTCCTACCGTACTTATGGGTGGGACACTGCCAATCCTGGTCAAGGCAATCTCACAAAGCCTAGAAGATTCCGGGAAAAATGTTGCAGTCTTATATTTCTTGAACAGCTTTGGCGCCGTGCTTGGTTCCGCGTTGGGGGGATTCTTCCTTGTGCCTATGGTCGGTTTACGATTCACCATGTTCAGTACAGGATTTGTAAATATTACGATTGGAATCGCGGCCTTGCTGCTTACGCGCATGAAACTCGAGTCCCCAAAGACCGCGGAGACCAAACTCAGTGGAACCGATCGGGTTTTTCCCGAACAGGAAATCCTGATTGCCCTTGTCGTCGCTGGCGTTTCCGGCATTGCTGCAATGATCTACGAAATCGGATGGGTACGGCTGTTGATTCCTGTGTTCGGGTCTTCAACCTACTCGTTTTCACTTATGCTTATCGCATTCATCACAGGCATTACAGTCGGAAGCTGGATTGTCTCAAATATCATTCCACGCATCAAGAATCTTTTCGGATTTCTCGCTCTATGTCAGGCGGGGGTGGCGATTTTTATGTGTGCAACGCTCCCTCTCTATGGACGTCTCCCTTACTATTTTGTTCAACTTGCCCATGTTATCCAGCGTTCCGAATCCACGTACCCAGTCTTCCTCTCGCTTGAATTCGTTTTGAGCATTCTAATCATGGTGGTTCCCACGATTTTCCTCGGTATGACGCTTCCTGTCGCAAGCAGAATTGCCACGCGTGGCGTCGCCGCGATGGGAACATCGATCGGCAACGTCTTCTCAATTAACACGCTTGGAACAGTGATTGGCACGCTTCTCGGAGGATTGCTGCTCATTCCATCGATCGGTATCAAACATACGATCGAGATCGGAGTTGGACTGAACGCCGTGAT
>JBGPGQ010000012.1:0-20576 GCA_041483995.1 Bacteroidota bacterium | reverse complement strand
ATCAAACACCTTGAGCAAGACGCCGCTAAAGTGCGGAATCTGAAATTTGATTTGGGTTGTTGGATTGAACGGGTTGGGATAGGCATTCCCCAATGAGAACTTTGTCGGTCGCCCTTGATGCTCTTCGTGGACACCTGTAACAACGAATAGTGAAGGTGAGAATTCTGACGTATTCTCTGCCAGGTCCGTTGCAGTTGCAACGAGATGAGTACAGTTACAGGCGTCGATAGTGAATGTAAACGGAACATTGCTCTGTGCGACTGATCCTGAGCCAAGCCATTGTCGGCCCTCATACCTGAGGGAATCGTTTACTTCACCAACATACACGTCAATGAGAGCACCAACGCGGTCGTGAGTTACGGTAACCGTGGCATGTCCGTTGCCGAGATCGGTATAGTTCTGGATTGTAGGAGATTGGACATTATCCTGCACCGGGAAGGCATCCTGGATAATATGAATTCCATAGAGAGTATTTCCGCGAAAATCATTCTTCCTGATGGTATTAGCTCTTGGCAGTAGTTGACCATCACGAACGTTTAAATATACTCCGATCTGGTTATTATCCTGTATTATATTAGGCGCAAAATCTTGTGAGAGAGATGAACCGATCACAATATCATTGGCTTTGCCGTATATGCCAATTCCAAACTCATTCCGTGTAATCTCATTACCCCTGATACGATGATTCCAGGAGGGATCTGAAGTTGTCCCAAATATCAAAATGCCAAATAATTGGTTGTTTGAAATCCGATTCCCTTCTATCACACAGTCGAAGGACCCCGGGCTCAAATCTATCCCATCCCTGTTGCTTAGGACTGTTCCTGAAGCGTCAAGTCCGATGTCGTTTCCAATAATCGTTACAGCAAGTGCGTCGCCTCGTGTCTCAATCCCCCCAGCGATATTCCCTGAAATCAAGTTCCGTTCCGCTGGCAGTGCCCCGCCGATGGTTGCGTGACCGCTTACCACCTGAACCCCAAACGTGTTCGGTCTGCTCTGAGTACCCGTAGGATCCGTGCCGATGAAATTACCTATGACGGTAGTCCCAAGCCCAACCCCCGAAACTGTGGCAATACCAATCCCGCTTACAGTGTTTCCGGAAATAATATTCCTCATGTCTGGATTCGTGCTGCCAATTGTATTGTTATCGCCTGTAACGAAGATGCCAATTTGATTTCCTGCAGTATCCCCCTGCGCGTTGATGCCAATGTAGTTTCCGATCACAACGTTGTTATCACCCGCCAAAAATATTGCGTTCTGGGTGTTTCGCGTGAAGATGTTTCTCTCCGCAGGAGAACTTCCGCCAATAATATTTCCAATCCCTGCCACATCGATTCCCATTAGTTGATTTGAGATAACATTTCCGCTGATGGTATTTCCATCGCCTGTGATTGTAATACCTATGAGACCATTATTGAATTTCAGGCCCCGTACCGTTGTGCTGTGTCCAAGTTCCAATGAAACCAGGCCACTGATTGTTGTATGCTGATTGCCATGAAGGATGGAACCGTCTGTGGGATACAACGCTCCCTCTGAGGCCGAAACATCGATCACTCCTGGCAGATCAAGCGTAACGTTGCACGGCACTCCTTTACCATTGTTCATGTTTGCCGCTTCCTCAATCGCCGCACGAAGAGTACATCTGTGCAAATAGTCGTCACATACTCCATCAACGCTCTCATCGATATCGGGTGTATCTGGGTCGTCCCATGGGTGCGCGTTGGGATCATCCGCGAGTGAGTTAACGGTAGCCATCATTTGTGCATGAAGGGGAGAGAACATGCCAGCACTCAACCAGCAGCAAATAAGAACAACCAACATCCGGTGATACCAACGTGATTGCATAGTGCCTCCTCAGTGTAGGTCTTAGTGATGATCGGGTCGTGTAACTTCAGAAAAGCAAATAACGAAGAGACTATCAATTACCCGAATAGGTAGTCTTTGTTTGCTGCAGATTTGAAGTGATTGAACAGATTGATGGATGAGAAGGCTTCGTTACTCTTTGCGGGCGATTACACGAGCCGCTCTTTCAGCGCTTTGGCAACAGCACCACTGCGGGATTGGACATGGAGCTTGCCGTAGATATTCCGGAGATGCATGTTGATTGTGTGAGGACTAACAGACAAACGGTCGGCAATCTCTTTCTGGACAAGATCTTCGGTGAGAAGGTTAAGAATCTCTTTCTCCCGACGGGAAAGTCCATAATCTCCTTTTGGAAGAGAGATGGAGGTGAACATCTCCAACACTTTTTTCGCAATGTGAGGATTGATGGGAGCCCCGCCTGCGAGGATGGATTTTAGTGAATCAACAATCGCCTCCAGAGAAGAACTCTTATGCAAGTAGCCTGTAGCACCGGCCGCAATCGCTTCAAACACATTCTCGTTGTCTTCGAACACTGTCAGTGCCACGACTTGAGTGGACGGAGCCATCGCCTTGATTCGCTTGATCGCTTCGATACCGTTCATGCCAGGCAGTCCGATGTCCATCAGTATGATGTCGGGAGGCGAGAATTCTTCAAGCTCTGCAAGTGCCGGCTCAGCGGCCCCGAAATTCCGTTCTGCGACAAAACCATCAGAGAGGTTAAGCAGTGATACTAATTGTCGCCTGAAGGCATCGTTGTCCTCGACGATCCACATGGTATGCTTCTCTGTACTTGTATGTTTCGTTACTTGAGGCATGTCAGACGATCAATAACTTAAGAGATCCGTTAGTGTAATACTATTACCTGTTCACGCTATTCTTGCCTGCAATTCAAGAGTGCATCCCTTTCCCGGGGTGCTTAGAATTTGCAATGCAGCACCAATGTGTTGAGCACGACTATGCATATTGACAAGGCCGGTGCCCTGAGATGGTTTCTCCGGGTTGAAACCGAGCCCATCATCCTGAAGCGTGAGTTTCAAGGTGTTGTCATGAACACTAATACAGATGTTCACATTCCTCGCTTGTGCGTGCTTTACAATATTGTTCAGCGCCTCCTTGTAGATGAGGAACATATTTCGCTTGAAATCAAGACTCACTTTCTCCGGAAGTTCCCGATCGGGCGCTGAAAAGCTGTAGTCAATCGTCTTGAACAACCGCGCCGCTTCGTGTTTCATACGCGCAACAAATTCCTTAAGTGTGTCATTTCTGGGGTTCAGCATCCAGACAATATCGCGCATCAGCTCCTGAGTCTTCAGGGCAATTCCCCCGATGTCGCCCACTTGATCAAGCACTTCCGGTGAAGCATGCCGTTGTTGGCGAATCACTTGGCTGGCAATGACGATGGCGCTCAGGTTGGTGCCGATATCGTCGTGCAGGTCCCGACCAATCCGTTGGCGCAAACGTTCCACCTTCAACACTTGATTCAGCCTGTAGCGGTAGAAGACATACAATCCTGCGGCAACTGTAACAATGATGAGTCCCCGGAACCACCACGTCATCCAGTACGGCGGTGCGATAACTATCGCAATCGCCGTTCCAGTTTCATTCCAAACTCCGTCATTGTTGGACCCCTTCACCCGGAAAACATATCTTCCAGGATCGAGATGCGTGTACGCTGCGTAGCGCCGTGTCCCAGATTTCACCCAATCCTTGTCAAAACCCTCGAGCATGTATGCATATTGATTGCGTTCGGGAAACGTGTAGTCAAGCGCAACAAAGTCAAACGAGAAAAAGTCGGCTTCGTACGGAAGGTTGATTGTCCGATCCTTCCCATCGCCCGGCATTGGAAAAGGCTTGTCAAGAACACGCACACTTGTGATCACGACCGATGGAACATTCATGTTCTCCGAGATACTGTCCGGATGGAACGAGTTAAAACCGTTCGTTCCTCCAAAGTACAGCTTCCCGTCTTTTCCTTTGCAACTGGACCCCGACCAGAAGAAATTGCTCTGCAAGCCATCCTCAACGGTATACGTCCTGAACGATTCCGTCTTCGGATCAAACCGGGCAAGACCCTTTTCGGTTGCAATCCAGATTTTCCCGCGAGCATCCGATTGCATTGCCTTGATATAGTTATTGGGTAGACCATTGACCTCCGCGTACCAGGTGTAGGTATCTGACTGGCGATTAAATCGTGCGAATCCACCCGCCCATGTGCCAAGGTAGAGTGTATCGTCGATCTCGCTGAAGGCACGCACGGAAGGAATCACCAATGCCCCTTCGTGCTGGCTATCCTGATATATTTTGGCCGCCGTTTGTGTTGCCGGGTCCACTCGAATAATGTATGGCAGATAATACGTCCCCAGCCAGAGAAATCCCGGACGGTCTTGATACATTGCCCAAACACCGGCAGGATGAGAGGAGTCGCCCTGAACTCCCCACGGGACAAACTTGCGTTGAATAGAATCAAGAACAAATGCACCCCTGGAATCAGTACCAACCAGCAAACGGCCGTCCCTCGTCTCGTAGATCGACCTGATCGCGTTACCTCCAGGAAGAGCGTAATGAACAAATTCTTCTTCCGCCCGCTCAAACCGGTTGACCACACCATCACCACCACCAACCCAGAGTTCTCCGTTGCGACGCTGACACAGGGAAAAGACCCCATCATTGCTTAAGGTGCTTTGCATACGCGGATCGTGCCTGTATCGACGAAAACGGTTTGTCCCGTTATGCCGTCGAAAAAGTCCGTCGTCCGTACCAACCCACAAGTCCCCATCGTCAGTTTCAAGAAGGGAGTAGACATTCTGCCCATGCAAGCCGCCTTCTTTGCTCGGTTCAAAAGCAACATGAGCAAATCGTTGTCGATGAGGATCGAAACGATTGACCCCACCGCGGTATGTGCCTACCCACAGTGCACCACCTCGATCAACGCAAATTGAATACACACGATCTCCGCGCAGTCCATCAGAATTACTCTCATCTTTGTAACGCGTAAACTTGCCAGACACACGATCGAGCACGTCCAATCCTGAGAACGTCCCGACCCATAACCGCTGCTTGTGGTCTTCAGCGAGCGCGAGCACTCGGTAATCAGAAAGAGAAGCCGGATCGCCTTCGCGAGGTTTGTACTGTTCTACTTTCCCAAGATCGGAGCTCAAACGGAACAATCCAGCATCAAGGGTGCCGACGAAAATGTCGCCACTGGACGATCGACAAAGTGCGCTCACTTTGTGACCTTTCAGCGATGCGATCGACTGGGCTCCCAGTTCAGCGATGAGCGTATCTCTTGAGATGGAAAAGACATTGAGACCGGTCGATGTACCAACCAGCAATTTCTTCTTCCGTTGGTCAAACAGTAGCGCGCTCGCAGAGAACCTCTCCTCTGATTCAGCAATAACGGGAGAAATTATTCCCTCGCGTGAATATCGGTACAAGCTGTCACGGGTTAATATCCATGCCGTGGAATCAGGTCCTTCGCAGAATGCCACTGCTGGAAGTTTGATTCGGCTGAACTTGTGTGTTCCGGATTCCCCAACACTGCCGCCACCTGTCGTACCCACCCACAACCTCCCTCTTGAATCCGCCACGAGTGTTCCGATTGCGCTGGAAGAGAGAGAATTCGTATCACGTGGATCGTGCTTAAAGACCGTGACACCATAACCATCGTACTTGTTCAGGCCATCTTCGGTACCGAACCACATGAAGCCGAGTGAGTCTTGAGCAATGCTGGTGACAATATCCTGCGAGAGGCCTTGCTCAACGCCGATGTGTTGGAACTTCAACTGTTGGGCATTGAGTGTTGACGAGAGCAAAGCGGGCACCAGATACAATGTGGCGATCGTTTCTCGGATACTCCTGTTACATGCGACTTGCATAGTTGAAGGTGTTTTGTGTGACGCAAATCTATGAGTTCGCATATTTACATGCAACCGGTGAGTTTCCTCCTCGTTCCACCCATAGCCCAAGAACAACGGTACGTGTTGACCCTGTCACTTCTGTAACCTTTTGATAGGGACAAGCGTATGAGAAGCAACCATCATCCCAGTGATCTGCCATGTTGGATCTCCTCAAGGCGAGACTTCCAACGATCAGTGCTACAGTCCAACAGCGAAGGGTCTCTTATGCAAAGAATTCTGCTCCAGATAACACTCTGCATTCTTCCGTCTATTGCGCTCAGCCAGGATTCAATTCAAACGGGATCCGCGGGCGATGTGCGTGTTGAGTACATCTGCCGTATGTATTGCACAGATGATGTATCACTCACACCGGCAAAATGTCGCGTTTGTGGTATGGAAATGGAGGACAGAAAAGTCGTTGAGAATCCAACAGAGTACAGGATCCTGTCACCACAAGAGACTCTTGAGAGGATCAAGACCGATCGGAACATTGTTTTGCTTGATGTGAGATCCCGGCAGGAATACAACGACGAGCTCGGACATCTTAAGCACTCCATACTTATCCCGATCGACGAACTTGAGAAAAGATCCGGAGAACTTGCACAATACAAAGACAAGACAATCATCGCGTACTGCAGCCATGGAATCCGGAGTGCGCGGGCCGCGAAGCTCCTCACGAAGAAAGGATTCTCTGCCTTCAGTCTCATGGGAGGCTTGACCAAATGGAACCGCGAACACAAGCCCGTTGTCCGGGAAAAATAGTTCGTGGGTAGAAACTTACATTCCCGACCAGGCTGAAGCAATAAGCGGCATCTCATCCCACGTCCGACCTTTGAGGATTCTCCCGGCGGCTTTCTTGCCGACGCGTTCACCATCCGCGTTGTGTGCACCCCACTGTTTGAAGAAGAAGGCAACGTCGCTACGTTTGCAGGCGCGTTGAACATTGATAGCCCATTCAGGATCCATGGGCCGCGCCTTATGTCCACTCTCACCCCCGACAATCACCCAATGGAGGCCTCGAAGCAGAGAAGGATTGAGTTCAACCGGACCAAGTAACGGTTCGATGGAGAGAAACCTGACGCGCGCCGGAACTTGCTGGAGGTGTTTGATTCTCGTTGTGTATTTCTGATTCTCGATCGAAACACCAAGCCAGATGTACGTGGGTAGCAACGGACGACCGTTTACTTTCTCGTTCACCATCCGATAGTTCTCCCTCGTCCACTTCATCAGCCTCTCTGAACGCTTTGTGAGTAGCTGGAAGATGTGGTGATCGGCTTTGATCATCACATCGAAAACTCGTTTGATGTACTCATCCGGTACTTTCTCATGAAAGAGGTCGGACATGGAGTTCACGAATATCATCTTGGGCTCTTTCCAACGAAGCGGCATCTCAAGCCGTTCAGGCCAGAGCTTCAGATCAAACCCCTGTTCGTACGGATGGCCAGGCACACCACGGAACCGCTCGGCAAAGGTCTCAGCGTAGCAATGCTTGCAGCCCGGACTGATCTTCGTGCAGCCGGTGACGGGATTCCAAGTAGAGTCGGTCCATTCGATGGGGGAGTTTTGACTCACAGGATTGTAACAGGTCCAGAAAAAGGGGTGAGGGCGTTTTTGACTACAGACCTATTGATGCGTCTGCAAGATGTTTTTCTTTCCCCTCCGGGGAAGAAAGTGAGCCCCAGAAACTGAGTGTAGCCTTGGGAATCTTCTGATAACTTTGTGGCGGTCTTTGGATTCCGACGAAAGAATCCATGACAGAGTCCCAATCAAAGGGATGAGGATACTTCGAGACCTGAGACAAGAATACTGCACTGACCGTTTCAGCGTTCAGACAATAATTATCGTATTCTTCTTTGCTAGCTCCAATAAAAGAATGAAACTGCTTCCAAATGTTTTGTGGATGTCCTGTGATGACTTCAGATATCAGTGCATCGCCAAGCACTTTTCCAATGGGCTGAGTGGCATAAAGCAACGCTACGCTGCCCTTATGTTCTTCAGAGAATCTTCTCCTTATCTCGACACACTTTTGACCTGAGAGTATTCTGTCAACGTACTCGCCTTTGATCGACATCAGAATTCCGGGCATTGAACCCCGACTGTAGTGCTTGGCAACCTTCTTAGATACCAAGTCCAACGAGCGTCTCCTAAATTGAGATGCAGATGCCTGAAAAACCAATTCATCTTGTCCGGCCCGATACCTAACACCACTTTTGCCAGCAAAAACGAAACCAAGGTCATCAAATAATCCCCTCCGTTCTTCTACCAGGCTTTCTGGAGCAGTGAAGTGAACACTCTTGACGCTAGAGTCTAGCTCGTTAGCCAATTGTGCAAAAAGAAATGGTCCAATCCCTTTGCCCTGATATGCGGGATCCACACGCATACTACACATTTTGGTGTTAGAACCGAATTTCACTATCGATTCAGCTATTGCCTTACCTTGATAAAAAACGATAAATGCAATTCTTCTGCCATTTCTAATCCCAGGAATTACCTTCTTCTGAAACCATTTATCGATTCCAGGATATAGGTCCTCACTTTCTAGAACAAGATCACCAAAAGAAATCAACGCCGATCCTGGAAGTTTGGATTCATCAGAAAGACGTACAAGAGCCAACTGGCTGCCGTTCAATTGCAGGTCAGTCGATTCAGGAAATAATGATAGGGTTGTATCAAACATTTTCTTACCAATCCTTGAAGCACTTGGAGAGTTTTAGTTCTTGAGTATCGTAGTCTTTGTTGATAACCTTGGTAGGGGTTGCCATTCGGTAGAATTCTATTCGTGCAAAGTCTTCACCATCTCTGGCCAACACTGGAAAGCTATGACATCTTACTTCAAAAATCAATGGGGCGCCATTAGCTTTATTCTTATCCTCGTGCCGAGAGAACCATGGATGGGCAAAACCGGCATAGTGAATTCGTGTCTCGCCCAAGCCTTCTGTATATGCAATGCAGCGAACCGCAATGTTATCAGGAAGGTAAAACCTTTCCTTGGACCGAAGAATGTAGAATCTGTCCTTTTGCATCTCGAGTGCATCCTCAGTTGGGCGAACCCGCTCCCAATACTTTGTAGGATCATAGTGATTTTTCAAGGAGATATCGATCGCATCAAAAGGGACACCCTGCTTTGCCACAATTGCACATGCTTGTTCACCTCCGCACTGTATTGGAGACAGATCAATACTAAGTTGATTCTGTCCATCTTTCTTGGGTTCACCGTTATGATCAAGAATCACAGGAGTCTCCATCTCCTTCAAGAGATCAGGGCTCAAACGGCACTCATCAGGTTTACCTCTAAAGAGTCTCAACTGGTTCACCGAGCTTCCCGTTTTAACCAAGATAGGGAAGGAGAGTGGGATTACTTCAACAAATAGGTCCCCGCGGTGTGGCTTGTTGATTTCATCATAAATAGGTGAATCATCAATTATGAGTCTGGTTAGAATGTCCAACCTTCCAATCGAGCTTTTTCCAGAAGCCTGGGCATATAGCCTGAACTTGTCCTTGAGGTTTAGTGATTCCTGAAGCTTGAACAAATAGACATGGTCCTTTTCTAAAACTATTCCCTCATTTAGCCCAGTGAGTTTGCTACCATATTTGTGAACAAGGAACCTTACAGACTCACTTTCAGAATTGCTCTTTGGCTTAAGGGTACTTTTCAGGGCCCATCCCTCATCGGATAAGCGCAGATCTATTGCCGATTCATTCTGCTCCTTGCTGATCTTTTCCTTAAGGTCTGATCGATCCGCGCCGATAACAACACCTTCATCAATCAGATCGACAATCAAATCGAGGTTAAGAACCCCCTGTAAAAGGCTTCCTTGTATGCTGGAACGAAATGACATTGAACCCTTCTTGAGAGTTGTTGATCTTGAAATGAAACTGTCACTTCTGGGAAGAAGTCAGCAATAGTAAATACATCCCTGTTGAAATCAATAGCTTATAACTAAGTAAAGTGGGCAGTTAGTTGATCAAACCTATTAGGCTCAATAAGTATAATAAGCTTCTTGGACTAAGTCAAAGGGTGGATCGCAACAGCTTATCTTTGTCATTCGTGTCTTTTCTTCGTCTCAGCTTCTTTCCGCAAACAAACATTTCCTTCAGCCTCTCCACATCCCACCCCCACGGCAGCAGCAGCGTCTCCACAGTCTTGAGTGCCATCTCTGTGTATTTTTCTATGTCATAACTCTCGTCGAATGAGTAGAGTGCGAGGGGAATGGCTTTCTGTGGACTTTTTTTTCCGCTCGCGTCAACCAGGATGTACTCAATCGATTCGCCGGGAGCGAGCGTGATGCCAACTTCGTCGAGCGCTTTGGTCACCTCGGCGCTGGCGCTCCGGTTCTTGTACTGGTCGGCCTCTTGTGTAATGTGCCGGCGGATGACGAGCTCCAACGGGTCGGCTTTGCCGGAACGGAGGAGATCGATGAACTCCTTTGCCTTCTCCAAGGCTTGCGGCACGAGCGCTTCAACATCTTTCACATTGTTCGCATACTCAAACACCTTCAGCATCTCCCCCTGCATCCGTTTAATGAATACCGGCGTATCCCGCCGCCGTACTTCGATGCCGCGTATCTTGATCTCCCGATCCATGTAGTACCCGACGTACCTGTTCACTGTCGGAAGTTTCGGATCCATCTTGCTCGCTGGGAAGAGTATCCAACTGTAAATGCCTTCGAGCGAGAGATCGATGTCCGTTGCCTTGCTCACCTCGGCGGCAAGTTGTTCATAGTCGGATTCTGTCGCGCCGGGTTTTTTGATCCACATACAATCAACAATGGCATGGAGAAATTCGTAGCCTTTGGCCTCAGCCATCTCCTTTGCTTTCAGGATTGCATCGCGTGAGTACGCGTTCACCGACTCATGCGCCTCGATGCGTCCGAAGCGGGCATTCTTGTAGCCGAGATACCCGAAGCACGTTACGAGCATCCACTTGAGCGCGTTCTGGCGGTGGTCGTACAAATGCCATCGTCCATCGCCAAGTTTTTTCAGTCGCCTTTTTTCTTTCTTATAATATGCCCTTTTCTTTACCACAGCTTTAAGTGTGGCAGAAACAATACCTGTGCGCTTTCCACAGATGGTATACTCCAGCTCAGGCACTATCTCCTTTGCTTCCTTCTCAGTACAGCAGCGACAGTTCACCGTCTCCGGTGAGACGTTGTGCTCAACCATGATTGTCGGGTACATTGAGACAAAGTCGAGCTCGGCAACCTGTTCATGGTAGCCAACCTTCGGCTGGAAGATCAGTCCGCCACGATCGGCCAGCAGCAGTGTCGCCGCCGATTTGAAATCCTCCGGCTCTCGCTTCTTTGCCGGAATCAGGTAGTTGTTCCTGATTGCCCAGGAAAGCTGCATGGACGAAAGCGATGTACCGATGGTTGAGCGTGATTGGCGTTGCACAGGTAGCTGCGTCATCCGTGCGATCTCATAAATACCATCCAGACTTGTTTCGCCCATCGCGAATGAGTTCTCGGTATCGATATGCCAGCGTCCGGCAAGTTCAAACGCCCCATCCTTGTGCACGATCTTTCCATACACAAAATAACTCGACTCATGCGTGGTAAAATATCCTGCGCTCGGGTCTCTGTTCAACATGAGTGGCACGTTGTGTTCAGCAGCCAGCCGTGTCAGCATCGGCAGCAGGATGGCATCGCCGTATTCTGTCTGAACAATATCCGGATCGCAGCGTTGCAAGTGACGGTTGAGCGCATTAAGTATATCGACCGGGTCACGATCTTCCAGACTGTACGTTTGATTGTCGTAGCTGATTTCCAGTTGATAGACTTTGCGATGTTTGGGAGAGATGAAATCGGGCCGGTTGGCCAGCTTCATGGTTGTAAGCGGCGGAAGCTTGTATTCATTAGCATCGAATTTATCAGGGATCTCCCAGCTAAGGAGATGATTGTTTTCATCGATGGTATACTTACCGTACGCCAGTGGGAAAAGATCGGAAGTAGAGTAAAGGAAGAGTTGCGGAACGAGGATGTCTGAATTATAGAAGACATAGTGTGGGAACTGCCGCTCGAGCACGCGGACGACAGTCTTCAGATGGAGCGGGTCATGTACCCTGACACGCACGACATCTAACTCCTCGTTGCGATAGATTTCCGTTTGGACATGATGATCAAATGTCACTTTGCACAACAGCGAGGGCAATACTGTTTCAAGCAGCTTCTCTTCCGGCTTAGACAGATGCATGTAGAACACAGGTGCATACTCGCGGAAGCAGTGGTGTTTTCTTCCTTCTTCATCCACCAACCAGAACGTGAGTCCATACGATGTGGGATAGAGATCGAACAGCCATGCTGTAATGGTCGATGAGCACATTGGGTCTCACCACAGAGACGCGGAGACACCGAGAAAAAAAGCGACCTCTGTCGCTCCATTCCACCTTCAGCGTCTCTGTGTCTCTGTGGTTTTCTTTTATTAGGCAGCCTTGTCATCCAACTCGATGTGCCCCGCTGCGTTCCCGGTATCCTGGCGGGCATCTTTCAAGGGTTCAACTGCGAGTCCTCGTTGCAACTCCTTGATCATCCGCTGCTGCATGATGAGCATGGACATGACGATGCTCTCGAACGGAATCGGGCGCGCAGCATACGCACTGCTCGCAAGTTGCATGCGCGCTGAACGGAACAACTCGTCCAGCGCCTCCTGATCTTCTTTGCGCAGCCCACGTCGGAACTTCGACCAGGTATCCATCTCGGCCTGGACCACCATTGTAAATGTTGGCACTGTTCTGCCCATAACTGCCTCCAAAAATTAACCACCAAGACGCGAAGAGCGCCAGGATGAAAAATGACGTGGGTGATCCTGACGCCCCGGATGTTCACTCAACACATCATCTTTCTCTAAACTCACTACGTGATCCATTGTTGATACAAGACGCGGAAAAAGCTGGTTCCGCTCCTTCGATTCCACTTTTGTATCGAGTGATGCGAGCAAGACTGAGATATTCTCCTCCTTCAATCGCTGCAATGCAACAATGATACGTTGCAGACTTGCCTTCACCTGAAACAGTGGCGCCTGTTCATCATAGAAGGTGTCAAGCAGACCGAAGATTATGGCAACCGTTGCCTGCTTCCGCTTGAGGAACGATGGCAGCCGTTCCGTGATTGTAGCTTCCATCTGATAACAGGTGAATGCTCGCGATATAAAAATTCTCCTGAGTAATTGCTCCGGTGTTACCGGCTTCTTCACCAACCGCTGGCTTGTGATTGCACGAGCAAACTCAGCGATATAATAAACGTCGAACCTGTTGGATCCATCCACGAGAGCAATCGGCACACCGCGCAGCACCGCATGCGAAACAGCATGCAGCGAGAGTCGGAACACTTCGGGTGATCTTCCGTGGAGCAAAAGCAGCTTACCGGGTGGAGCAGCTTCAAATTGCCGTATGAGAATAGAACGATCAACCGTACGTCCCTTTTGCAGCATCGAAGCAAGATTCGTATATTGAGTCATCAATTTACCATCGCAATGATTCGGATACTTACGGTAGCAATACCCCGCAACGAACTACAAAAGATTGCGGACGAAACGTTCGGAGACTTTGTCAAAGGAGTGATCGACGTTCGTCGTGGCGTCATCGCAATCGGCGGTGAACTCCATGCGGATGAAGAGGCCTTTCTACTGCAAGATGGAAGCAAACAACACGATCTGTGGGGTATCAATCTTTATCCTTCTCAACAGGGGGAATCAATGATCGAGTTCGATTCTATGATCAACATCCGTCCTTCACAGGGAAACCGGTCGCTGAATGTTGAAGATTCTGCAATCAGGATGAAGATCATCGAATGTGTGCGTACACTCATTATGGAGTAACGGCATGTCCGGATTCAGCAGCGAGCCATTCATCGAACGATGGCATAAACTCAGCTTGATGGAGCAGCTCGGCAACATAGGAAGTGAAGTCGAGCGCATTATATCCTGGAAGAAAAGGGGGAACAACGATCTGGCAACAAAGGCATTGGATCGATCACTTGAACTGCTGGATCTGACCATCTGCGACCTTCGCTGGCGTGGCGGCACACTGAAAGAGCTTACACGCACTCGCGAAATACTCTGCGACGCATTCGTCGGCGACAATGTGTACAATACACCCCATGAATTTCTCAGCCGATACTTTTATGCTTTTGCTGCTGCAGCACAAAGAAAAAACGGAAAATGAAAAGCCACCCATAATAAGCAATCACAACTCCTTTATCAGCTTTACCACCTTCCATACAAAGTTCACATCCTTCTTCTTTACAGTCACAGGCTCGAAATCCGGATTAAGCGGGATGAGGTGCACGTAGTTCCCTTCGAACTTTACCTTCTTGAGCGTGTCCTCCTCGTTCACACGGATAACACAGACGTCACCGTTGTGCGCCTCCTGCGCCGGGCTCACAACTACAATATCTCCATCTTCGATACGGGGTGACATGCTGTTCCCTTTTACTTTCAGTGCAAAAGCCTGCGGGTCCTTCACGTCATCAACAGTAACATACGTGTCGGCATAGTCCGGGTGGAACATCGTTGCAACCTTGCCGGCAGGCACCGAGGAAATCACTGGAAGGTCAACAAGCTTCACCTTCCGCCTGAGCGCGGAGTTGAGTGGGTACACATTCTCGGGACGAGAAGGTGTTGGATACATTTCCCCCTCTCCCGTCAACAACCAGTGGGGATGAACGGACGTTGCTTTTGCAATCTTCGTAATAGAAACACCGTCCGGAATTTGTTCTCCCTTTTCCCACCGTTGCAGCGTGCGTGTTACAACGCCGATCTTGTCGGAGAGCGTCGCCTGATCGAGCTCCTTGTTCTCACGCGCTTGTCGTACCCGGTCACCAATTGTTGATTTCATAATTGCCTCATTCTAAATCGTGTGATTTTTCCAGTACCACCATTTCAGTTTTTTCTTGTCGTGTTTCTCCGTCGATGCAAAATAGACTGCACAACGGAAAACATATAGAAGGCACCGATCCTGCACCCGCCCCGCAAATCGGTTTGAGCGATCGTACAGAGCTTCGGGATCGCGATCCTTCAAATCAGCAATGCTTTTGATGCCGATGTGTAACAGATCATCGGCTATTGAAATGCCAACGCCGGGAATCTGCTTGAGTTCTTTTCGCTGCGCGTCTTGCGCAGAAGAGGTACGCTTCGTAGACATATTTGTCGATTTTTGACTTGACAAGGCGACATTTATGTCGTATCTTGGTGTAGCAATAATACGGAAATAAAATCAGCGTGTCAAGAACTTTTTTCAGCGGAGGAGTTATGGAGAAAACACAAGTCAGTTACGCCGTAGGTATTGGCGGATGGGAACACGAAGCGCTCGATCACTGCTTCTATCCGAAACCAAACGCCGGTTCATTGGAGAAGTTATCGTACTACTCGCGGTTCTTCGATACGGTGGAAGTGCGTTCGACGTTCTGGGATGAGGCGCTTACTGCCGATGATGCTCAACAATGGATCGCGGCCGTCAAAGAAAACAAGCGTTTTACGTTTGCGATCAAACTCCATTCGCTGTTCACACATAAGAAGACCATCAAACCGCAACTCACAAAAAACGTGCGGGGAATACTGCAGGAGCTGGCAAAGAACGACCGGCTTACCGCACTGCTCGTGCAGCTCCCTTATTCGTTCACCAATATCAGCGCCAACCGCTTTCATCTGGTCAAGCTTGGCGAGATCTTCAACGGGTTTCCTGTTCATGTTGAGTTCCGTCATGATTCGTGGAACCAGCCGACTCTCATGAATTTTTTGTCGGAGAATCGTTTGTGTCCCGTGAGCGCAGACTTCCCCCGTGCGAAGCAATACATGCCCTTCATTACCAACGTTGTTGGTGACACTGCATACCTGCGCTTACACGGAAGGAATGAAAAAGGGTGGCTCCTCAACAACCTCGATACAAGGTACGACTACCTCTATAATGCAAAGGAGCTCCGGGAAATTTCACGACGTCTTGATGCCCTCGCCCCAAAATGCAAGCGTGTGATTGTTCTCTGCAACAACACAACACAGGGAAAAGCGGTCGCAACTGCCCTGCAGATTACATCAGCGCTGCGAGAAGGCAAGCATGTGCTTCTACCCCAGGCAACGCTTCGCGCGTTTCCACACCTGGACAAGATCGCCAGTGTCGTAGAACATCAAGACTTGATTGCAAACGGATCGTACAGGCAGGCTATGTAGTTTTTTGGAAATTCAGCACGAATGATCCCTGGAAAGGATATTCGTTCGCGTTTGAAACCAATCCTGCTTTTACCGGAAGCTGGAATATCCCGAGCGCAATTTCCCTGCTCTCTTGCTTCTTGCGAAGCACGCGCTCGGTGTATTTCTTTTTCCAGAGCGGGTGGCCAAGCGCGGGCTCAAGCATTTCATTTGAAAGAGAGCGAAACACTGAGAAAAATGCCTTCATATCTGAATACTCAGTTTTTCCCCGCGCAATCATCACCAACTCATCCGGCAGGAAACAATAGGCATAGATATCAAAGTGATGTTTCCAACTGCTTTCCCGCAGCGCGTCAAGAACCTTCATCACTGTTCCTTTTTCCGTAAACAGCTTCCTTGACCGGTAGGTTGAAACCGTTATCACGTACCGGTGCATACCTTTGTAATTGAAACGATACGCTTCCGGGTTCGCTTCCTTCTGCAGATTCATTTCATTGTCGGACGACATTACTTCCTCTTTTCTGCCCAAAAGACTCCCCCGAGAACCAGAAGGCCTCCGAACGCCGTAGAGTAACCGAATGCTTCATGAAGCAGGGGTACGGCAAGACATGTTGTTGCAACAGGCTCAAGATACAGAAAAATCCCTGCCTTTGAAGCCCCGATCTTTGCAACACCATCCTGCCACCACCAGTTCGCAAATCCCATTGCAATAACACCAAGAAACACAATGGCGATCAATGGCTCAACGGGTAAATCTATGAACTTACTCCAATCTGATGTGAAGCTCATATACACTATCATTAGAACGGTTGCGGGGAGTAGTAAGGCGAATGTCACCGCCAACGGATTTTTTGACCGGGAAAGATTCCGCATCATCACAGTGTACAGTGCCCATGTACTTGCGGAAACAAGTACAAGCCAGTCTCCCGGACTCTTCAACCAGCCCAACGTTGACACGCTTCCTTTTGAAATGAGAAACAGAATGCCAATCGTTGCAACCACAATACCAAAGATAACGTTATCGCGTATCTTTTCCTTCAGGAATACAAATGACAAACATGCAATCGCAAGCGGTGAAACGGAGATGATCCAACCCGTATTCGTTGCCGACGTGAACTGCATACCGGTAATTTGAATAAGAAAATGCGCGGTGAAAACTCCGGAACCCAGCAGAAGTCTTTTCTTTTCGGCTGAATTGAAATCAAGCTTGATCTTCTTGAAGAGCATAAAAAGAAAAAGGGCTGGTAACGCGAGAATGAGTCGCAGCCCGAGGACCTCGGCAGGAGTCAAGTACGCCAGACAGATTTTTGTCGCGACAAACGTCGAACCCCAGATGATAACAGTGAAAAAGAGAAGGAGGCGAGTGAGCGTTGTGTGATGTTCGGATGTTCCAGAGGAATCTTCTGTCACGACTTTAACATCGCAGCAATGCCACTGCGAATCATCATGACGGCAATGCCTGCAAGAAACAAGGCGGCAATCTTGGCAACGGCGCGTGAACCAGCGGGGCCCATTGCTCTTGTGATGACGCCCGATTGCGCGAAGACCAACCAGACAATCAGCATGTTCACTACAAGTGACGCAACGGTGTGAACGTACCCATAGGAATCGACAAGGATGATAATTGTTGTGAGTGCTGCAGGGCCCATGATCAGCGGTATCCCGATCGGAACCACACCAACTGAAGTGTCGGGATCCCGTTTACGGTCTTTTGAAAACAAGAGGTCGTACACCGCAAGCACGAGCAACACGACTCCTCCTCCAACACGGAAGTCGCTCTCAGTGATGCCGAGGAAAGAGAACAACCATTTGCCTGCGATGAGAAATACTATCGAGACGCCAAGCGCGGCGAGCGTGTCCTCACGCGTCAATTTCCTCTTGCGTCGTTCATCCAGGCCTTCAGTCAGAGCCACAAACATCGGCAGCACGCCGAAGACATCGATAGCAACAAAAAGTGGGATGAATGCAAGGAGAAATTGTTCCATGGCAAGCTACAACGCCACGCCCTGCTGCTGGAGGCTTTCGCGGATTTTCTGAACTGCTTCTTCCTCCGTGATGAGCAGTCTGGAACCGGAGGTCTTTACGGCGAACTCCAGAGGATCTTTGCGGTACGTAAGCCAACGCCAGATGTTGTATCCAAGCCGGTCCCGGTCATGTGGCTCCACCGTGGGAATTCCCGCTACACTTGCGTAGGCAATCTTTTCGATGCTCTTCTCAAGTGCGGGCGCTACCGATGATGCAGCTTTTGTAGTCATGTTGGTGTGAGGTATTGGGTGTGCAATGTTTGCATCAATATAATCAATGCGGAATAAAGAAAATAGGGAGACGTCAGAATCGAGGTCTCCCTATGATGGTGGGTACAACAAAACTACTTCAACAGCATGAGCTTCCTTGTCTCTCGAAATTGTCCGGCTGTCATCGTGTAAAGGTAGACGCCACTTGGTACTGATTTGCCTTTGTTATCAGTTGCGTCCCATTCAGCAACGTGATTTCCCGGTTCGTTCAAAGAAGAAACAAGCGTACGGACTTCTTCTCCCAACAGGTTAAATACCTTGATCGACACAAACGATTGGGAACTGACGCTATAGTTTACGGTCGTTGTCGGATTGAACGGATTGGGATAGTTTTGAGCTAGAGAGAACGTGCGGGGAGTCTCACTGCCGGCTTCTCCAACGCCTGTCATTGCATCCACATTAATGACTTCTGCGTTTTGCACCTTCTTGTCTGTGTTGTTCTGAACAAACACAATCACCTTGCAATTATTTGGTATCCACGTTCCTCCCATTGTGATGACTTTGGGAATGTCTACGGTCTGTCCTTGAGAAATAGTGATTGCGGATCCACTCGCGTCGGGCGTCATCGAGCGATGTACCCAATGATGTGTAAAGGGAACATAACCGCTCCCGGAGTTTTGCGGCTGATTGATTTCACTTTCTGTCATGATCCAGTGGACACGCCAGTTCGATGAGTTAACGGCGACATCAGCATGAATGCTTGCATTCAAGTTGAGCGTATTGCCGTTGCGAGTTCCCGTCAGTGTGATGGAAACGGGGCTTGGGTCCAGAAACCGCGGCTCTACCGCCCCCGGCCAATTAGGATAATTGCTTGTGCCGTCTATGAATCCATCAATGTATGCACGAGGCGCATAGGCGCTAGCTCCCTGATAGTATGTTACCCGCGTTTGTACCGGTGCTGTATTCGCTAAATACATGGGATCGTTGCCGGGCGTCGGCCACCAGACATGGTATGCAAGCGTAATGATCTGGTCTGCACCACCATAATTTGGCAGCCACTGATTGAAATAGAAATCATCGGCAGCAAAGCACGGTGCGCATGTCGTGCTTGTAAAAATTTCGACCAGTATTTTTCTCGGCGCGCTTTGTGCGGGCTCATGCATTGCCACGCTGAGAATAATAACACCGATCGCAAAGACAAAAAGTTTCTTCATGGCGTTACTCCTCTTTATTGTTGTAAAGGAAACGGTGAACTAGGAATATCTGTTTTACAGATAACTCATGATACTTGCCCGAACTCCGATGAACGGGTTGACAACACGACAAACCCCATTTGCACAAATTTGACCCCCACGATCACCCCCCGCAGTAAGCGTGATGTTGTGGCTCGCGCTCAACCTGAACCCGATATCGATAGCAGTCCAATCCCTATGGCCGTCCACTGTTCCATGATCATTGGTGAGCTCGTATCTCAGCGTCACGGAGTATTCGGGTGATCTGGAAACACTCAGCGAAAACAACTGGTTCTTGTAATAAGGTTGAGAGGGATTTTTCTTTTCATACACCCATTGCGTTTCTGAATCGAATTTCAACACCCAGCCATTAGGAAGGCTATATTGCATAGCGACTGGAATTGCTGTCGTGCGAACGGCGTCCGTTGCCGGCTCACCTGACGGCAAAATGGAGAGCTCATCTACCGTTACATTTGAACGGCGGTTGAAACCAATGAGCGCGTAGTCATTGCCCCCTTCTTCAAGGTAGTATTGAAGATCGGTGTAGAATTCCCAAAATGGGGAATAGCGCGGAGACAAATTGGGCAAAAAGGAACTCTTGCGTGGTGCCGCCATATACAGGGGAAGGTGCACTATGCCCGTGCTCGAATCACCTGAGAGAACAAAGCTGTAGTGCCTGCTTGCAGCGGCAGCATTTATGCTTCCCGTGAATTGCTTGCAGACCGTATAGAATATATCCATTTGATATCCAACTTCGTCACTGAAATCTATCACATGCGGATATCTTGAAAGAAGCGTGAATGAATGCTCCCTGTGAACGATTGGTGGGTTCTGGAATGCCAACGCTTTCGTCGCTCGATTCGGTTCATTCCTGTCATATGGATCTGCAATCCCAAAGCGATAGTCTTTGTATTCGAACGACACTCCAAAAGATTCCGCTGTATACGCAACTGAGGTATAGAATCCCGTTCCTTTATGTCCGATGTCCGTATTGCCCATAAATGTTGAACGTTTTTCTCTTGTTCGCTTTTCCGCATACGAGGCAAAAAAATCGATCTCATCAAGCTGCACGTGACCGAAGAATTCCGGCATATCGAATTTGGCCGGCTCGAGAAGCACAAAAGTGGTTGGAACAAAAAACTCGCCAGACACAAAATTCAGTCCCATTGAAAACGAAGGATATGGTAACAGCTCAATGGAGCCGGCGCGAATCTTGT